>CAKZLT010000542.1 GCA_937127195.1 uncultured Saprospiraceae bacterium | reverse complement strand
CTGATGGTACTTATGATTATTATGATAAGCATCAATTATTCAAGATGTCGGGCGAACATGAAAGCTATGACGCAGGCAATGACAAGGTAATTATAGAACATAAGGGCTGGCGAATTTGCCCAATGATTTGTTATGATTTGCGTTTTCCTGTTTGGGCGCGCAATGCAGAAGATTACGATTTGTTATTTTATGTTGCCAATTGGCCAGTGACCCGAAGTAAACATTGGCGCGTATTACTTGAAGCTCGTGCTATCGAAAATCAATCTTATGTGATTGGTGTTAATCGATGCGGCAAAGCAGACGGTTTTGAATATTCTGGTAATACATCAGCTTTTGACCCATTTGGTTCAGAATTGTACCATCTCGTTAATCAAGAAGCTGTTCAAACTATCGAAATTTCGAAGGAACGAATTAATGAAGTTCGAACTCAAATCCCATATTTAGGAGATAGAGATACTTTTCAAGTAACAAGATAATAGAAATAAAGAATATATTTTAGATTATAATATAGCAACTAGGTTCGTTCGTCGAATAATCATTTTGGAAACTTTACACATTCAAAAAAACTCCTTTATATTGCTAATATATTTTAATATTGAAAATTATTTTTGAAAAAATAAACGATATGATACCAAAGTTGAGATATAACTCACCCGTAATTTTGACGTTTTCACTAATTTGTATTTTAGTGCTATTCATTCCAATGCTACGACCGATTGATGCCGCTGGGCAGATGTCTAGTGCTTATGGCTATTTATTTGTAGCAGACAAAGGATTTTCATCTATTTCCGATTATTTGACTTTGGTGACTTATATTTTTGGTCATGCAGACGAGGCTCATTTGTTGGGTAATTTGACTTTTATTTTATTACTTGGCCCTATAGTAGAAGAAAAATATGGTGGAGCAAGTTTATCTCTGATGATTGTAGTGACTGCAATTGTTACGGCATTAGTTCATATCTTTTTGTTTCCGACTACGGGGCTTTTGGGAGCGAGTGGGATTGTTTTTATGCTTATAATCTTGGTTTCCTTTACCAATGTTCATCGCGGACAGATTCCAGTTACCTTTCTTTTGGTTGCTGTTTTATTCATTGGAAAAGAGATTATGGAAAGCATCGAGGCAGATAATATTTCTCAATTGGCGCATATCATAGGTGGTATTTGTGGCGGTATTTTTGGGTTTACTATCGGAAAGCCCCGACAAATAGATACTTTTGCGTAATATCTGTTATGCATTAATTTTCATAAGTATTTAGTCTTTTTTAGAAATAACGTTTACCTATATAAAAAGGTAAACGTTATTTTTTTTAAAAAGATGTCTAAAAATAATTTTCAATAAAATTGCTTTTTTGTTTTGTAATTTGTTGATAATTAATGTTTTGTGTACATTGATTCAAGTACTATTTTATTTTTTTTAAAAAAAAGCTCAAAAAAATAAAAATATAATGCTAAAAGTGTCACGTTTTGAAAAAGGTGGATTAATATTTGTATAATTATAAATTATCTGTAAATATTGTAGTTATATATAATTTTTATGATAAATTAAATATTTACAGATGGGTACTGTAATTATTCAGATGATTAATTATAGGTTTTTGTTTTTTAGCTAATACAACCCTCCAAAACATACTAAAAACGACAACTAATTACTTTTTTTAACAAAGCAAGAATCACTATTAATGAAACTATTAATGGTTTGTCTTGGTAATATATGCAGATCGCCATTGGCGGAAGGTATTATGGCACACAAGATCAAACAACACCAATTAGATTGGAGCGTTGACTCCGCTGGAACAGGTGCGTGGCATGTTGGAAATTTGCCAGACAGTCGTTCTATCGAAGTTGCACAGCGCCATGGTATTGATATTACCCACCAACGAGCTAAACAATTTGAAACAAAAGATTTTGACAGATATGATTTAATACTAGTAATGGATAGCTCTAATTATCAGAATATCAATCGATTAGCACGAAATGATGCAGATAAAAAAAAGATTGATTTGATAATGAATTTGGCTATTCCTGGTAGAAATGTAAATGTCCCAGACCCTTATTATGGAGAATTTGGTTTTGAGAAGGTTTTTGAAATGCTTAATCAAGCGACTAACGCGGTTCTTGAGCAATATGCACAAAAAAACCTGCAACATAATTAAATGTTACAGGCTTCTTAAATTCACGAAAAAAAGGATGGATTAAATATACCAAGTATCAATTCCAGTTCCTCCTTTTACATTTTCCATTTGGTCTTCTGATAATACAACCAATAAGTCTTGGTTCTGAACCAATTCAGTTAACTTTTTCATCGATTTTTGTTTTTAGCTAATTAATTAAAATATGTGGTTTTTAATACAGTAGTAAATATATGTTTTTTATCCATGCATTCCTAATTTTCGGGCATAAAAAACACGTTTTAACATTTAATAACCTAAATGTTAATAAAAACCTATGTTTTAATAGAAAAAATAAGTCAAGTGAGTAATACACTTTATGTTTCTCTTACGAATTCTTATTCTAAGCGTATTGACGATTTATTAGAAGCGTCAGAAAAAGCGTTGCAGGTAAGTTATGATGAAGCCATTCCTTTAGTGCAAGAAGCGTTTAACTTTGTTGATGAATCAACGGATGATGAACGCAAGTGCAAGTTGAACTATACATTAAGTAGAATTTACTTTTTGAAAGGAAACTATACACGAGCTTTAGATTATGCTAAAAATGGTGTTGATGTCTGCAAAAATAGCTTTGAAATTAGTCCTTTGCTGCGACACAAGATATTTAACTTGACTGGTGTAATCTATCAGGAACAAGTAGAAGTTGTCAGTGCTACGGCTCATTTTATGAAAGCAATTGAAGCACTGAAAGGTCTAGAAGCGGAATATAAGCAAGAGGTGGCTGGCGTATATATGAATATGGCTATTATTTCTTACCACAATAGAAACTTCACGGAAAGCCTTGAAGCGTTAGAGGAAGCAACTCGCTATATGGAAGAGTTAGATTTTCATGTAGGAATGTTTCGTTGTTACAATACTTACGGTAACGTTTATAATGAACTCAACGAACTGGATAATGCAGAGATTTTTTATCAAAAAAGCCTAAAAATAGTCCAGAAACTCAATAATTCTCAATATCTCGCCAATACTTATAGCAATTTATCAAACATAGCAGAGAAAAGAACAGATTTTGAAAAGGCATTAAGACTGGTTCGCAAAAGCATTTCTATCAATCAGCTATTGAATAGTGAAGCAGTGATAGCTGTGGATTATCGAAGAATTGGTGTGATTTATTTTGAATTAGGAAGAGTAGAGAAGGGGATTGAATATTTAGAAAAATCTTACGAACTTTCTACTGAACTAGGTAGTAATAAAGAAGCCTTAGTTACTTTGAACAGCTTAGCAGATGCTTGCTCTAAAGCGAAATTATGGGAACAGGCTTATCATTATAGAACGTTGCAAGGCAAGCTAAAGAGTAAAATGTTTAGCGAAGAAAAAACAAGAGTGCTTTCTGAAATGCAGGTGCATCATCAACTCGAACGAAAGCAGCGCGAGACCAAAATATTAAAAGCATCAGAGGAAAAAATAAGAGTGTATGCTGATAAATTGGCAGAATCCAATCAGGAATTAGAACGATTTGCTAGAGTTGCTTCTCATGATATGAAAGAGCCTTTACGAATGATTAAAAGCTACTTGAGCTTAATCAAACGTAAAGTGGATAAATTAGGAGATGAGGATTTGAATGAGTATATGTTTTTTGCGATTGATGGCGCAGATAGAATGCAAGTGTTAATCACTGAAATTCTTAAATTAGCAGCAGTTCAATCCAAATCACATAAAATGTCGAAAGTCGATATGAATGATGTCGTATTTATGGCAAAAAATAACCTTCGACAAGTCATTGCAGAGCGAAATGTAACGGTTAATCTACCTTCGTCCTTACCTATTGTTGAAGGAAATATGGCTTTACTGATACAGTTGTTCCAGAATTTAATAGCGAATGGTGTTAAGTATAACCGCTCCGAAACACCTCAAATTGATATTAAAATGAAGGAACAAGAAAACACCTATCAGTTTGAAGTAATTGATAACGGAATTGGTATAGAGGAGGCTTATTTTGATAAAGTCTTTGAAATGCTTACACGCCTTCATAATAGAACAGAGTTTGAGGGAACGGGTATTGGATTGGCTACTTGTAAAAGAATTGTCGAAAGACATGAAGGAAAAATTTGGGTAACTTCTGAACATGGAAAAGGTTCTAACTTTCAGTTTTATATGCCAAAAGCAAAAATGTAAAATAGACTATACTATTATAATTAGTTAAAAATAGAAAAGCAGGAGATGTAAAAACCTTCTGCTTTTCTATTTTTTTATAATTATTTTCAGAGTTTGTTACCCTTGATGTTGGTCTCTTAATAAGTCTTGAACCACTTTTACAGGATTAAAAGTAATAATCGGCACTTCAACAAATAAAGTGTTCCAATCTGCCATTGCGCCATTCCACAAACCTGGTAACTCTTGCGCTTTCAACTCTTTTCCGTCGCTTGACTTATAAGCAATAAAACCAGTATTTGGGTCTCTAAATTTTAATAAATCAAAATCTTCCCCTTTGTAGTTTCTTAGCCCACATGCCAAATCAACAGGATTGAAATGAGATGAATTTTGCATAATTTCGCTTTGTACTTCGTTTTTAGTATCAATTTGCGCGCTTTCAATAATTTGAAGCGAAGTCGTTCCATCAGAATTTAATGTCCAAAAAGGACCTCCACCTGGTTCGCCTTCATTTTTAACCATTCCACAAACTTTAATCGGACGATTCAATTTAGTGAATAAGTATTTTGTTTTTTCTGTGTCAGAAAGACCGTTATACTCTGTGGGAAAAGCAAAACAGATTTCGCTAGTAAAAAACGTTTCTATTGTTTTGATAGTATCCGCGGAAGCTGTTTCGATACCTTCTAGCCCTTTTAAAAAATCAAAAATGCGTGATTGATAAGATAAAAGCACACCACCCAAAACTTGTTTATACTGATAAGTAGGTGCTTTGATGCGGTCTGGAACAACGTTGTCAATGTTTTTTACAAAGACCAAATCAGCTTTCAAATCATTAACATTTTGTAATAATGCACCGTGACCGCCTGGTCTGAATAGGATACTTTCATCTCCTTTTCGGAAAGGCGTATTATCCATATTAACGGCGATTGTATCTGTCGCTGAATGCTGTTCTGAAAGCGTAATGATAAATTTGCAATCAAAAGCTTTTTCATAATCAGCCTTAACTTCATCAATCAACTCTAAGAATTTTTCACGATGACTTGGCGATACTGTGAAGTGCAAATAAACCTTTCCGTCATCGCCTTTACAATAGTTAGCACCTTCTACCAAATGCTCTTCCAATGGTGTTCGATTACTTTTGTCGTAGGCATGAAACTTCAATAAACCTTTTGGCAAATTACCATAATTTAAACCTGCTTCTGTCAAAAGTGCTTTTAAAATGGTTGTATAATCCTTATTCTCTAATAGTGTCTCTATATTCTCACCTGATGTAACTAACACAGCTTTTAAATCATTATAAAAAGCGAAATCCTTAATTTCGTTGAAAAAAGCATACATAGATTTGCTGCTTTTATCCGCCAAAAATGCTTCCTCTTCTTGTGCTGTGCCTTTATAATTTTCCATAAAGGCGAACAATTGTTTGAACATTCGGCTTGCTGCGCCCGATGCTGGAACGAATTTATAAACGTCTAAAGCTTTAGATGTTTCATTATACAAATCGACATATTTCTTTTGTTCTGCTTCTGATATTTGTAAAATCCCATCCCCGATTGTTGCTGCTTTTTGGATATTAGCAAATGGAAATCCTGTTTTGAAGTTATTGATTTGTTCTTCGACAGCGGTTACTGTCATTCCTTTATTGGCTATTTGTGTTAAGTCTTTCTGCGTAAATGTCATTTTACTCTTTTTTAAAATTTTATAACTACAAAATTACACTTTTTACTTTGCTTTGAAATTAAGTTAAGGTTAAATATTGAGTTGTTTTTAAAATGAATATAAATAAAAAAAACGATAAAAAACAACCATTTGAATGGTCTTAATCTCATTCCCTATTTGAAATACTTTGTTCATTTATTCATCTTACATTGTTATTATATAGGGCTATGAAATCAACAAGATAATAGTGATATTTGAAATAAAGAGAGTAGCCAAAATTTTAAAAACATAATATCATGATGAAAAAACAAAAATTATCAAATGGTGTATTTTTACTTTTATTCGTATTAAGTTTATCATTTACTAGTTGTAATTATTTCTATTCGTATTCTACGGATGTTCAATTAAATCCAACTCAAAATTATGCGCGAACGAAGTCTTCTGAAGTTATTTTATACTTATCTAAAGAGGATATACCTGGAGAATACGAAAAACTCGGCGTTGTATTAACAGGTGGAGTTTTGAAAGGAAAAATCAAAAAAGCTAGAAAAGACGCTGCTCGAATGGGCGCGAATGGTTTACTTTGGGAAAATTTTGACAATAATCGTGGTAACTACTCAATTAATGGAGATACTATTGTTGTGAATTCTCAGGCGGATGGTCAATATTTGATTGCTATTCGGACGAAGTAGTTTTTTCTTTAACCCCAAATAACTACATTTAAAAGACTAATTTTTAAATTAAAATTCTATTTTTGTATAAAATAGGTAAAATATGATTTTGAATATTAGTTTAGAGAATTATAGAACGTTTAAAAGCGAAATAGTATTTTCTTTGGTTGCCGAAGCTTCGAAAGTTAAAAAAAATAATTATTTTAAAGAAGTTATAGGTAAAAATGATGAAGTACGTCTATTAAAGACCGCAGCTATATATGGTGCAAATGCCTCGGGTAAGAGTACCTTGTTAAAAGGACTCTTTGAAATCAAAAGAATATTAGACAATGATAATAAAAGAGAGGTAGGCGAAACAATAACAGCTTATGAGCCTTTTTTATTTGCAGAGGAAACAAATAGATCTCCTGTTAAATTTGCTATAGAATTTCTTACCGAAGATGATGAAAATCGAAAAGTCAAATTTAGATATGAAATAGAATTTGATGAAAAGAACATCTTGTTTGAACAGTTAGTATATTACCCTAATAACGTATCAAAACAATTATTTAAGAGAGAAATAGGTGAAGATATTTCTGCTATTACACATTATGGAGTAATTGGTAATAATTCAAAAAATAAAAAGGAAAAG
>CAKZLT010000541.1 GCA_937127195.1 uncultured Saprospiraceae bacterium | reverse complement strand
GTTTCTTTTGTGTGCGCAAATTATGGCAAATAAGTGCTGTAATTTTGGTGCTACTGGCCGTCATTGTTTCTATTTTAAAATACACCTTACCCTACGCAAATGACTATAAAGGCGAGATAGAAAATTATCTTGATAGCAAGTTTGATATTAGCCTATCGATAGGCGCTATATCGGCAAGTTGGCAAGGTAATGGCCCTGCCTTAGTGCTCGAAGAATTATCATTTAAAGACAACCAAACAGTCCCTATCTCTTTAACCATAGCTAAAACCAGTTTAGAGCTAAATCTTTGGGAAAGTTTAAAGTCGCTGCAGTTTAAATCAAATTACTTTGTGATCAATGGTTTTCATACCAAGGTTAATGTCGCCAATTTATTTGCAGGTGATCAAGATGAAGTTTCATTTGAGCAAAAAGAATTAATAGAAGGACTGTTTTTAGGCGAAACCGGTCACTTTGCAATAGAAAACTCCAGCATCAGCTTTGTACTAGAAGATAACAAAGAACGTAAACTGTTATTAGAAAACATTGTATGGCAAAACCAAGATAAACAACACCTTGGTAGCGGTAGTCTAGCATTACCGGGTATTTCGGTAGGGAATTTTGATGCGCGCATTGCGCTTAAGGGGGAAACCTTAGAGCAAATGGTGGGTGATTTGTATGTGCAGGCTAATCAGGTTGATGTGTCAAATTGGTTAGCCCAGTACATTAATACTCAAAAGCAGCAACTACATAGTGATTTAAATTTGCAAGCATGGCTTAGGCTAGAGCAAGGCTTAGTAAGTGACGTAAAAGTACAGTGGTTACCGAGTGCGGTAAATTGGCAACTCAATGAGCAAACACAAAAAGTCAGCCTAAGTGAAGGGGGATTTCATTTATACCCTGAGCAAAATAGCTGGCGGTTAAAAAGTACCGGCCTAGCGTTTAGTACCAACGAGATAACGTGGCCTAGCCTCGAATTTGAAGCTTTATTAGGCAAGCAAAATAAAATATGGCTGCAGCAACTCGATTTAGCCCTATTAAATGATTTAGCAGAATTAACTAATTTCTCCTGAGCATACAAGGCATTACTAAAGTAAATCAAGTCATCTGCATCTCCATGAAAAATAGTTACAGGATCTGTAATTTTGCCCCAATCATTATCCATTTCTAGCAAAGCCTCTTCATGTCCGAGCTTTTCTTCATTTGCCATTCTGAATACTGTTGGAATTAACCATTTCAATGGTGCTTTGCTCGTTGGATAAGAAATAGCATAGATTTTTTCGGCTTTAGGCTGCATTGAAGAAGATTGCAACAACACCGTTTCCATCAATTCTGGATACTCCATTCCCAATCGAGCAGCAACAGGTCCACCATAAGACGAACCGACAACCATAATTTTATCTGATTTCCCTCTTTGTGCCTTCAATGCAGGCATCACCATTTTGGCTTGTTTGATAATCGACTTTTGAACTTTCCCAAAATCCGAATAACCATAGCCAGGTCTATCAACAGCTACCATATAGAAATGACTGAGCATCAAACTATCCCTCAATAAATCTTGCCAGCTAGATGCCGAACTCGGAGAACCATGTATTAGAAACAATACGGGTAAGGTGTCGCAGCCGATTTCGAGGTATCGCATCGTTTGCCCTTCTGCCTCATAACGATTAGCCTTAAGTTCGTAACCATAGTAATTATCATTGACTTCTTTAGCAAAATCGACATCATCATATCGAAGTTCCAGCACTTTGTAAGCAAAAACAATAAAGCCTATAACGCACAAAAACATATAAAATCGCTTGAGTTTGAATAGTTGTCTCATAGAAAATGCCTTGTATTTTATATTTTTTAAATTTAGTAATCAAACGTAAAATAAAAATGATTGTTTAGGTGAAATGTATTCAATAAATAAGATATATTTTCGATTTTTAATTGGTACATTTATTTGTATCAAAATCATTTTTTAAAACCTTTTTTTATGAAAATAAAAATATTACTCTTCACTGCCTTTATAATGACAATAGTTATCAGTTGTGATAATAATGCCTCTTCACCTGACAGTCAATCTTATATTACTCTTGATACTTCAAGTTTTGTAATTGAACCTCCTAAGGATTTCATTAATATCGTTGTGACTCAATTAACTTATGAAAGTGCGACAGTTTATGCTGCTTCAACGGATTATTATTTTAAAAATGAAAACACTGGAGAAATCATTAAATTAAGAATTAGTAATTCCGAAGAAGCTACGGTCAAAATACCTGATAATATGCTTCAAGAATCCGAAGACGGGCCACCCGAAGCTAATAAAGCATTGGTAGGAAAGCTATTTATGCTAAGCTCCATTGAAGGTGTCATTACAGAAATTGAGCTTGAAGAAGACTATTATGATAATGAATAATTCTTGTGCTAAAAAATCAAAACACTATCATATACTATATAAGTACTTGGACAAAATTAATTAGGCATTAAAAATGAAGTAATACCTTGATTATCAAAAGTTATTCACTCATTTTATCATTCGCTAATTCTGTCATTGTACTTAATGGTAGTGTAATTTTCTCTTTTTTTTAAATAAAATAAAAACCAAAGCAACCTTTTGAGTAACTCTTGCACTATACCAATGAAGATAAAGAAAACTACTCAATCAGTAACTAACAACATCAATCTTTGACTAAGGAAGAATTACAAATAGTGAATGGTTGCAAAAAAGGCAACAAGCGTTCTCAATACAAGTTTTATGAAATGTTCAAAAAACTTGTATTCAGCGTCACTATGCGATATGCTAAAGACGTTCCAGAGGCAGAGGATATTGTTCAAGATGCCTTTGTGGTATTGTATCGAGATTTATACCAATATAAACCGATAGGCGCGTTAGGAGCTTGGGTAAGAAGGGTTGCTGTAAATACATCTTTACAGCATATTCGTAAAAAAAGGATGGTTTTTTCAGATGTTGAGATTTATACATTAGCCGAAAAAATGGAAGGCGATGATATGATTTTGGGGCAGTTACACGCCGACGAAATCATGAGAATGGTTCAGTTGTTACCTGATGGTTATCGAATGGTTTTTAATTTATTCGTTATTGAAGGTTATAATCATAAAGAAATTGCCAGTCAGTTGAATATTTCGGTCAATACATCTAAATCTCAATTATCTAGAGCCAAAAAATATTTGCAAAAAATACTAGAAACAGCTTTAGCTTAAATGGCTAAGTAGTCAGTCTAAATATTTAATCGCAACGACTTAATAAAGATTATCACTACAAATATTAAAAACATTTAGGTTTGAAAGGAAATTTACACGAAGATAATTTTGAAGATTTTATAAAAAATAAAATCAATGAATTTGATGGCGCTCCATCTAACGATATGTGGGATCGTATTGAAGGAGTAATTCCACCAAAACCAACCGTTAGTATTGTAAAATACTTAAGACCTATTGCTGCGGCTGCTACTATGACTTTAGTTGCGATTGCGATGTGGTGGGTAATTAGTGATTTTAAAAATGAAAATGCCATTCTTTCTGAAGAACTAAAAGAAGCAACTAATAAAATTGAAAAACTCAGCAATGAGCTTGAAGAACTAAAACCAATTGCGGAACAAAAAGTAAATCAACAGGAAAAAGGTAATGATAATATATTAGAAACAACCTCAAAAACTGTTGTTAATACCACTTCTTCTATTGTTAAAAATGATTTACCGCCCAACAAAATCAATAATACAAAGCAGAAAAAAGAGAAATCCCCTAAGGTTTTTAGTGCTTTTTCAGAAAAAGAAAACATTCAAAAAAATAATGATAAAGTAAAAGTATTTGCTGAAAATAATCAAACAGAAATACCTAATGAAGCTATTTCAAATTCAACAACAAAACCTCTTTCAGAAAAAATAAAGAACAATTTATCTACTTCCGACATTGATTATATAGAAGATAAACCTATAACGGTTTTAGCTTTTTCTACTTCCTTAAATGAAGGAAAAATGGTCAAACCATTAAAAGAAAAAGCGGAAAAGCAACGCAGAAAAGCAAAAGGAAATTGGTCAGCAGGTGTTACAGTAAGACCTTTTCAAAATAAAAACTTTATAAAATCACCTCCAGGTCATCCTAAAAAACCAATCGAACGACAAGTGATTGGATTAGCAATTGGTGGTCAAGTTGCTTATCAGTTTAATAAAAATTGGAGTCTAAGCTTCGGTGTTGCCCATCAAAAAGAAAGTACTGAAATTCAAATTCCTAATCGTATTTATTATGATAAAGGCAATGAAATTCCTTT
>CAKZLT010000540.1 GCA_937127195.1 uncultured Saprospiraceae bacterium | reverse complement strand
GACCTCGACATAGAACTTTTTGTGTCGACAGTAAAATAAGTCACGTCTGTTATTGGAAATCTAACTTTAGCTGCTCTTAAATCATAAACCTTTGACCTATCATAAGAGCCATACACCGTAGCCCTCATGTTCTTATAGGTAATTCTAATTTGCCCAATTTCTAATGTCTCATCTGTGACATAATCTAAGACAGCAGCCATTTTCTTCAAAGGATACGTTTCCACTGTAACGCTAAACTCTAACCCCTCTAATTCAACACCATTTATTACCATGTTCTCACTAAAAGCATATGGACTATTATGAGGATAATCTGCCGCCAAAGGGTCAACAGCAAAGAACCTTCCTATTCTTGGGTCATGCATTCTATACTTATAATTTACAGAGTTACCCTCTCCCTTAACCTCGTCATCCTTCTCTTGTCCTTGGAAGCCATATCTATACCCAGAAGCACTACCACTCCTTGCTGCAATCTGCATACCGAAAGGATAGTAGTCTAGTCCTTTTTTTTTCCGCGATACCCTTTTTTTTATAGACCACCCTCAGAAAATTTTCTGATTTTGTTCTAGAGTCCCTGGTATCATTGAGATATGTAAGTTTTAAGCAACCCATTAAGTCTTCTAATATACAAGTTTTCTAGTATTTACTAAGGAGACAGAACCTTTTTTAGATAGTAAAATGTTGATTCGAAGCACAAAAATTGCCTTCTTTTGGTTTATAGAAGAACAATTTAGTACAAGACTTGATGAATTTATTCGTAAAGACTTCTATAAAGCAAAATAAGGCCTCCAAGCACCGATGAAATCAATTAAAAGCTCCTTTCTTTCATCTGCGCGGTAAGGGGTGAAAATCTTAGTCAGTATGTTAAAAATGTGTGTAATCAAAGGAAATACAGCCTTGAGCTAGCGTTGGACTTAGCAATGGACAGAGGCGCGAGCCGACTGCGAGTGGAGTAAAGTGCCACAGGCAGAAATGGACTGAGAAGGACAGCTGACTGTGTGGTGCGAGGCACTTGATTTTGCCTTTCTGCCGAAGGCGAATATTTAAACGAAAAAGCAACACACAACGACCCGCAGGCGAGCCAAACAATAGTGGCGGTGGATTTGCTGTGGCTTGACGATAGGAAAGTCTCTGCAATGACAAAGTAGCCACGTATGAGGAAAGAAAGAACGTTTACAGCTAAAACAAGTGAAAGCAAAGCGCGTGATAACGGGCTTTGCTGTAACGGTATATGCAAGGGTGGCGACGTTAGGAGACATTTATTTACCCTTGCAGATATGTTTTTGATGTATAAGTGAGAGAATGACGAATGCCATATTTCCTGTGATGGATCGTGGAGTTTTACGGAACGGCGCGAGGGCAAATCCCAATTGTGGTCTAAAAACACTAAAATTCTACAGATTTTCAAACACTTTTTCAAAGCTACCCTCAGAGATTTTATTGGCACAATAAAAGGCTTGTTTTTAAAATTATATTTGAGCCCTGCCTGTCGGCAGACAGGGACTGCGAAAATTTTAAAGCGGAGCTGAGCGGAACGCAGTGGAGTGAAGCGAAGCGGTTAATTTACAGCGTTAGCGGTTCTATCTTTGATAGAGTGATTAATTTTTTACTTCAATGGTTTTCTTCTTGACTCTCTGATATTCAATAATTGAATCTCCTTTTTTCTAGGATTAATGCGGTAGGTTAAAATAGTGTACTTATTAATCGGACCTCGATAAATATTCTTTGTCGCTGATTTCTTAAGCATCCCTGGATTATTAGACAACAGTTCTAAAAAACCAAAAATATCCTGTACAAAATTCTTGACTTCTTTTTCTGTAAACTCATCTAATAAATAAGCTATAATCTTATCATAACCTTGTTCTGCTCTCGGTGTCCAACTAATTTCTAAAGCCATTTATTATTACGTTTTTTCATCTCAGCATTTGAAGTCAACTCACCTGCATTGGCTTGCTTAATCCCCTCTTCTATTTCTGACTTTTCCTCATTAGATATTTCATCCCACCAATCAATATCAGCGACCTTTTTCCTGTATTTTAACATGTTCTTAAAAACTTGTATCAAGTGAGGGTCTCGAACATTTTGTAGTTCCTTCTGAATCCAGTCTATATCTCCTTCTACATTCATGATTCTTATTTATTGATGATGCTATAAAATTAACGTAAAAAGTCTCATTTGTTTCATAAAAGGCTCAAAATAGTATGCTTTTGAAACAAAATGAAACATTACCCAAACGGATGAAACTTCATTACATCTTCTGTTAAATCATCTAAATCGTTGATTAAATAAGCTTCTGTACTGCTTACATAACGATGTCCTGCCTTGTATTGTACTTGCCTTAGATTATCTAGTTTGAGCCAGTTTGTAATGACACTTGCGCGTATTTGTTTTGTTCCTGTGATATTCGGATTGATGGATTTAAGTTTCTTCTTTATTTGTGTCATCACTCCTTTTAAATCAATGCCAAATAATGAATCTTCTTCCTTTTCTATGAACTGTTCTCGTACCTGCATTGTGTATTCCATTAAATCAATCATTTGAATCGATGATAATTCTAATTCTCTTGCGTTTGACCTTCTTCCCCCTGGAACAGATACTTTTCCTTCTCTTAATTTAATATCTTTAATCGTTAATTTTTGTAGTTCTTCTGTCTTAATTCCTTGCCAAATCATTAGTCCTAAAATCACTTTATTTCTTTTAGATGTTAAAGCTGATTTCTTAATCCAAGATTGATGTTTATTCTCTTCTGTAAGTTCGGTTACCGAGTACTTTTCATACAATTCTTCTAGTTCTTTATGTTTTAGAATATGATGTAGTTTTCTACGCTTTACGCCTTTTATATCAATGTTTCTAACTGGATTATCTTCTCGTATGTTTCTTGTGATGCACCAATTGTAATAGTGCTTGACTGCGTTTAAATACTTTTCTATCGTTCGTTGTGATATTTCAGCTACTTGCAATTTTCTAACGTAGGACATCAGTTCATTATAGCTTACATATTCAATCTCTAATTTCTGATCATCACACCAGTTAATGAAGCTCATCAATTCTCTTTCATAAGTTTCTGTTGTACTTATACTCATGCCTTTGCTTTGCAAGTATTTTTTGAATGTATTCATTGTAATTAAGATTTTAGAAATTAGACCTTAGATATTAGAATTCTTTGAAGCTTCGCTTTCGCT
>CAKZLT010000539.1 GCA_937127195.1 uncultured Saprospiraceae bacterium | reverse complement strand
GTAGTTAATTGAGGAGAAGGATAAAAATTAAAATAATTCTGATGAACTTTAACTCGATACAAACCAAATTGGCTTGTTATCCATACTGTATTTTTATCTTCAATGATGATTTTATTAAATTGACTTCGACGAGTAGAAAATTTATTTTCTAAATTAATTGAGGAGAGCAAAGCATTGTTTTCATCATAAATATTGAGTTTATTATCTTTGATAATCCAAAAAAAATCGCTTTTAAAATCTTTCTTAGATAAATCAGCAATACCTGAATTATCTTTACCTTCTAGTTTGCTATAATAAGTGGTTTTGTCAGTTAAGGATAGTTTTCCTTTTTTGTTAAGGTTAAAAAATGCTAGTGTTTGAAATGCCTTATCTTTTTTATTGCGAAGTAATTTTTTGTAACTGAAACCATTGTTTCTTACATAAAAGGTATCTTTTTTGGCATGAATTATACCTTGTGGTTTTTTGATACCATTTATTTTTTGAAACCCTTCTGATGAATGATAGCTATATAATATATTAGATAGGTAATCTTCATAAAAAAGCCTTCCAAATTTATCCGTAACGAAATTATCCGCGTAATGACTTGCCGAGAAATCATTCAAAATACAATCCGCTCCAAATCGTTCGGTAGTCGTTTTAAATTCTTGTGTTTTAGGATGAAAAAAAACTAAATTATCTTGTCTTTGTAGCCAAAGCCAACCTTCGTCATCTTGTCCTATTCTTGTAATATCATTTAGGTTAAGGGCTTTATTATCCGAAGTCCAATATTTGAATTCATAACCATTGAAGCTATTCAGACCGTTACGAGTTCCTAGCCACAATATACCATTCTTACTCTTGAACGCGGTATGGACATTCCTATCAGATAAGCCATCTTCAATTGACCAAAACTCCGAAGATGCGACATAGTTTTGTGCAATAAGTGGACTTATCGCCAAAAATAGGGCAATAACTAAAATGTATATATGTCTAATATATAATGACAGCACGTATAGCTTTTTGTAAAAAGACATGATAATAAAATCTAATATAACTTTTTTTTATTAAATGCCAGTCTTTTTAGTGGTATTAAGAAATATCATTTGACACTTTGTCTTCGCAAAATGATTGTATAAAAGTAAGGCTGTTTTTTGGGGCTTTGTGAACTATTGGCACAAATGAGGGGGTTATTGGCACAAATAAGGGATGCTTTGGCACAAATGAGAGACTAGATTGACACATTTGTGAAGATTATATTAAAGATATTTGTATTTGTGCATAACAATTAACTTTAATTCAAAATTTTAATTCATGTTTACAAATATATTACAACAACATTTTAAAAAGTGGAGTACTGTTTTTCTCTTCTTTTTTGTGATGGGAATAATGCCATTATATGGTGCTACCATCACTTGGACAAACGGAGGAGGAGATAATCTCTGGAGCAATACAGCAAATTGGAGTTCAGCAGCCTTACCAACTACATCTGATGATGTGGTCTTCGATGGAACATCTGTTGATAATACTACATTAGATATAGCAACAGCTATTAAAAGCTTAACTATTGATGCAGCTTATACTGGACAAGTTAGCTTAGGAAGTCAGACTTTGGCAATGAGGAGTAATCTTAATGTTGATAACGCAAGTCAATTAGATGCTGGAACAAGTACAGTATCGTTCTTTTATACTGGAACTATTAGTTGTCCTGCGAATTTATACAATATAGAAATAAGTACAGCTTATGGTCAGGCAACTTCTATTAGTCAGGAATTAATCATTTCTAATGACTTATTACTTACTGGTGTTAATAATATGTCTGGTGACACTATCAAAGTTCACGGCGATATTGTCTCTAATACATCTGCAAATCATACTAATTATATCAAATTAGTTGGAAATACAGACCAAACGATTAGCGGAACAGGTTATTTACGATATGTTGAAATAGCAAAGACAGGCGGAGATGTTTTAATGCCTTCTGATTTTATATTTTCGGACGGACAACTACGAGGAGATGGTTATATCAATACAACAGGTAAATTAAGATTTCTAAATAACTATACGCTCAACTTTACAGGAACAATTGACGATGTAGAATTTACGAGTACTTATGGTAAATCAATGTCATTAGGTGAAAACCTAACAGTGAATGATAGTTTGATTATCACAGGATTATACATTAGTGGTGATACTATCAAGGTGCATGGTGATGTTATTTCTAATTCTTCAACGAATAGTTCAAGTCTTATTAAGTTGGTTGGTGCAACTGACCAAACGATTGCAGGAACAGGTTCAATCCGAAACTTCTTTTTAAACAAACCAAGTGGAAACCTACTATTCGGAGCTAGTTATGGAAAATCTTTCACAACATTCAGAGTTGACGGTTACGAATGGGACGTAAACGGAGAAACAATTACAGCCTCTAACTTCTACATAGCTGATAATGCAACTATCAAAGGTACAGGAACACTAACAGGAAACCTAGCCGCTGAAAATGGCGGAATTGTCAACCCAGGTTCATCTCCAGGTTGCTTAGTCGTAACAGGTAATTTGAACTTACAAGCAGGTTCTAAATACATAGCAGAATTTGGTGGAACAACAGCTTGTTCTGATTACGACCAATTGCAAGTAGGCGGAACAGCAACCATCTCAGGTGACTTAGAGGTTGCTTTGATTAATGGCTATTCTCCAGTCAATGGAACAGCGCATAATATTGTTACCTCAACTAATCAATCAGGTACTTTCAATACTGTAACAACAAGTAATGGCTACGAAGCTTCTGCTTCTTATTCGGCCTCTGGTATTATTGTCAATGCGAATCCTTTACCTGGTTCGGCATTAGATTTATACTATGGTAATAATGTAGCTATACCTTTAGCTTCTACGGCTAACTTTACTATTGAAGGCTCTTTCAAGGCAGACCCTGCTTTTCCTATTGTTGAGAATATTTTCGTTTGGCAAGCCACTAATCCTAATCGTGAAACGATTATTGGATTAATGGCAGACGGAACACTCCGAGTCGGTCAATATGATTATGTGAACTTTATTTTTGAGGAAACATTTACAACAGGAACATATAGAGACGGTAACTGGTACGATGTCGCTTTGACCAAAGACGGTAATGATTTGAAATTATATATTGATGGTCAATTAGAAGCATCTTTAACAATAAATGCAAGTAATGTAGCTTCTACTGGTTTGGATACTTTCCGAATTGGTGCAATGGATGTAAGTTATGCAGCAGGATTAGGAGAGTTTTATATTGGTCAAGTTGATGAAGTTCGTGTTTGGAATACAGCGCGTACCTGTTCTGAGCTTGATTTTTATAGAAATTGTGAATTAACAGGCTCAGAAACTGGTTTGATGGCATACTATCAATTCAATCAGGGGGATGCTGGCGCGGATAATTCTACGGTAACGACTTTGACAGATGCAACAACTAACGGAAATGATGGAATATTAAACGGTTTCAATTTAGCAGGAACAACTTCCAACTGGATTTTGGATGGTGCAGTAACATCAGGAACAACTTGTTCTGGCTCAGCTAGTAGCCCAGAAATCACCGTTAATGACGCAGTAATCGACGGCACTTACGGAAGTACTTATTTAGGAAATACCGTTACAAAAACTTTTACTATCACCAATGATGGAAATGACAATTTAGAACTTTCGACCATAACAAGTGACAATGCGGCGTTTGAAATTACTGGTTTTTCAGCTAATACAACAGTTGGTGCTAGTACTTCAACAACATTTAGCGTTGAGTTTACACCAACTATACTTAGTAACGAAAGTGCAAATATTGTAATCGCAAATAATGATTGTGACGAAGGAAGTTACGAATTTACAGTAACAGGAAGCGGCGTTCAGCCAACTTTGGTTATCGGAACGGATAGCGTTTGTGTTGGTGAAAATGTAACTATTCCAGTCGAATTACAAGATGGTTTGGGGATTGGTTCATTTTCTATTCAAATCGACTTTGACAATACAACCTTACAATATGTAAATAATAGCAATTTAAATACATTATTAAACAATGGCAATTTACAAATTACAGATGTAGCTACTGCCAATACGAACGGATATATTACAATGTCTTGGTTTGATGGAACATCTATCAACGGCAAAGACTTCTCTATTTCTAAATTATTAGACCTAGAATTTACAACACTAAGTACAGGAGCAACTAATTTGACTTGGAATACAACAGGTTCAAATGGAGATGTAACAGATGGATTAGGTAATTTATTGACAACCATTAATACCAATCATGTTGCTTACGCTCACGCTTTACCAACACCAACTATCGTAGCAAATGATACATCAGTGTGTGATGGTGAAATGGTTATTTTTACAGCAACAGGCGGTGTTTCTTATGAGTTTTTTGTAAATGGTGTATCTCAAGGTGCAGCATCTGCAACAAGTACATTAATGACGAATACGTTAGTTGATGGTGATGAAGTTGATGTTTATGCAACCAACATGAACGGTTGTACAGACTCTTCTTCGGTAATCACAATGACTATCTATAGCTTGCCAGTAGCAGGTATTTCTTCTTCTGATGCAGATGATGCCATTTGTATCGGCGATGCAGTAACTTTTACAGCTACGGGTGGCGTTTCTTATGAGTTTTTATTAAATGGAACAACCGTTCAAGCAGCATCTGCGACCGATACTTATACTACAAATGCTTTAGTTGACGGTGATGCAATAAGCGTAATTGTTACTAATGCAAATGGTTGTATTTCAACTTCAAGTGGAATATCTACAACAGTCAATCCATTACCAACAGCAGGTATTACTTCTGATGATATTGATAATGTGATTTGTGCTGGTGATGTAGTAACCTTTACAGCGACGGGTGGTGTTTCTTATGAGTTTTTATTAAATGGAGCAACTATTCAAGCAGCCTCTGCGACCGATACTTATGCTACAAATGCTTTAGCTGACGGCGATGCTGTAAGCGTAATTGTAACTAATGTAAATGGTTGTATTTCAACTTCAAGCGCAATCACTACAACGGTCAATCCATTACCGACAGCAGGAGTTACTTCTTCTGATGCAGATAATGCAATTTGTTTGAATGAGTCAGTAACTTTCACAGCAACGGGTGGTGTTTCTTATGAGTTTTTATTAAATGGA
>CAKZLT010000538.1 GCA_937127195.1 uncultured Saprospiraceae bacterium | reverse complement strand
GGTTCATTTTTTAAGTGCTTTTAAATAGAACAAAGAAAAAGTAGAATGGTGCTAGTTATTTATTTTTCTTCACTAAAAACGGTTACCAAAATATTATACCGTCATAATATCAGTTTCTTTCGCTTTGATAAGTGCTTCCGCTAAAGCGTAGTGCTTTTTACCTAAAGCATCTGCTTGTTCCTCAGCATTTTTACCTGCATCTTCAGAATATCCTTCTTTTACTGCGGCTTTGATTTCAGTAATCGCATCACGTCGAGCATTTCGGATACTAATTTTAGCATCTTCTAAGTATTTTTTACTTTGCTTAACTAACTCTCTTCTTCGCTCTTCTGTCAAAGGAGGTACTGAAATACGGATAATATCACCATCATTTTGAGGCGTAAAACCCATATTTGCCTGAAAAATTGCTTTTTCAATAAGAGGAATAGAAGGTTTTTCCCACGGTTTAATTACAATAGTACGTGCATCAGGAACTGATACATTTGCGATTTGTTTCATTGGAGTAGGAGAACCATAATAAGATACCATTAAACCATCAAAAATATTAGGAGAAGCTTTACCTGTACGAATTTTTGACAATTCTTTTTTGAAATGTTCTACTGCGTCATTCATTGACTCTACGGCGGTTTCTAAATAAAAATCTACCTCTTCTTGCATGATGATTATTGTATTTTGCTCTTTATTATTTTTTCTACTAAAACTATCTGTAAAAATAAATATTAATTATAAATTAAGAGAACGAATTTTTCTTAATTTAATATAAAAAAAACTTCTAGTATTTCAAATACGGAACACATTTTCTAAGAAAGAAAACTGAATTTTATATTAGCTTACTAAAGTTCCAACTTTCTCTCCTGCGATGATTTTAACCAAATTCTGAGGGTCATTCACATCAAAAACAATGATTGGTAAATCATTCTCTTGACAGATTGTGAAAGCAGTCATATCCATTACTTTCAATCCTTTTTGGATAACGTCTTTGAAAGATATTTCACTATATTTGGTTGCTTTCGGGTCTTTTTCTGGATCAGCAGTGTAGATACCATCTACTCTTGTACCTTTCAAAATAACGTCTGCGCCAATTTCGTTGGCTCTCAAAGCTGCTGCCGAGTCCGTTGTAAAAAATGGATTTCCAGTACCGCCACTAAAAATAAGAACACGTCCTTTTTCTAAGTGCCTGATAGCTCTACGACGAATGTAAGGCTCTGCAATTTTGTTGATTTCGATAGCAGAAATCAAGCGGGTTGTCATGTCCGCAGCTTCCAATGCGCTCTGTAATGCCATACCGTTGATGACCGTTGCGAGCATTCCCATATAATCTCCCTGAACTCTTTCGATGCCAGAATTATGAGCATTCAAACCTCTGAAAATATTTCCGCCACCAATAACAACTGCTACTTCGACACCTCTGTCAGTGAGTTGCTTGATGTTTTGAGCGTAATGCACCAACATTTCGGGAGCAATACCAAATTTTTGGTCACCCATTAATGATTCTCCGCTTAGTTTGAGTAGTACTCTTTTATATTTCATTGACATATCGACATAATAAAACCGACACTTTGAGTGGTGTCGGTTGGGTTTTTTATTAAACCTTTTTTAGTTACATTTTCAAAAGTGACTAAAAAAGGTTGTTAAATCTGATTATCAAGACGTAAAGTTATGAAAAATTTAGTTTCTAAACACTTGAACATCAAAAACAAAATATACTTTAAAGTTTTAATGTCTTTTTAGTTTGTTTTTTTTCTTGTTCTTTTTTCCTTTCTTCTCTTTTTTCTTCCAATTTTTTAGCTTCTTCTTTTAAGACTTTTTCTGTCTTTTTTAAGGCTTTATTGCCTTCCTTCTGAGCCTTTTTTAGGTTTTTTTTGGCTTCTTTAGTTTGCTTTTTAGAGAATCTTTTGAGCTTTGCCTTTCTTGTTACGTTCTTTTTCTTTTGGTCTTCGACAAATACATCTGTTTTCTCTTGTTGCTTTTTAGCGTACTTTTTTATCTTTTGTTTACGTACTTTATTTTTGGCTTTTTGTTCTCTAACCTTTTTTTGAAAAGTACTTTCTTCTTGATTTTTTTTGACTGTTTCTTTCTTATCTTCCGTTGTTTCAGATACTTGTGCAACACTATTGTTTAAGATAAAAACAAATAGTAAAAGGAATATACTGATTGATTTTTTCATCGTTCTTATTTTAAAATGAGTTAATATGATTTTTATAAAAACGTGTGTTTTTTGAAAAAAGTGCATTTTGAATTACAAAGGGACAAAGAAAACAAAGGTGTTTTTTATAAAAATGCTTTTACCCTTTTGTTTTCTTTGTCCCTTTCTGCCTCCCTGTTGCAGGTTCAAAAAAATCAATACTTCAAATGCTTGAAAGAGTAAAAACTAACATAACCAAATCCCAATGCCAACATTAAATGATACCCCATAAATGAAGAATACCAAAACCATCCTCCAATTACAGCACCCAAAAAATATAATGCTAATATACCTTCAAAAACCGTTGTCCAAGGTAATTTAGTGGATTTGTATTTATCCTTTTTAAAAGTGCCACCCATTCCTGTTATGTTGAATTTAGGCGTTCTTATGAAGGCTGATTTTTTGCCCCAATAGCCTTGAATAACCGCAATTGTGTTATGTAAAGATAAGCCCATACTTAAGGCAATGAAGGTTGGAAAGAGAATAGCAAACTTGAAAATTCGTTTGACAAAACTGTGTTTTTCCAATGTCGCGTGTACATTTGCTTCGTAATAAGTGAATATTACTGAAAATAAACCAACAAAAAAGACTTTTAAATAAGTTAAATCTAAGCCCATTTGTGGCATCAAATAAGTCAAAGGTACACTCAAAACTGCCGAAATAAACACAAATACAAATACGCTTGCTCCTGTGAGGTGAATTGTTCCGTGAATTTTTTTGCGCAATGATAAGTTAGACTTCCAAATAACAGGAAGCATTTTGCGAGCCGTTTCTGCACCGCCTTTACTCCATCTAAATTGTTGAGATTTGAAACCATTCATCTCCGCGGGCAATTCCGAAGGAGAACCCAATCTCTCCAAAAAGTGAATTTTCCAACCTTTGAGCTGAGCACGATAGCTCAAGTCTAAGTCTTCTGTCAGCGTATCAGCTTCCCAACCGCCAGCATCTTCAATAGTTGCTTTACGCCAAACGCCCGCCGTTCCGTTGAATTGCAACAAACAATCTGCAACTTCACGTCCTTTCTGCTCGACCGTAAAATGCATATCCAAATGAAATGCTTGCAAACGAGTCATCAAGGAGTAATTACGATTGATATGTTCCCAGCGAGATTGAACAACGCCAATTTTTGGATCTTTAAAATGCCCAACGGTCGCCAATAAGAAATCGGGGCGAGGTAAAAAATCGGCATCAAAAATGGCAATGAATTCACCTTTAACCAAATACATCGCATCTTTGAGCGCACCAGCTTTGAAGCCTTGACGCACTTCTCGACGCACTTGTTCTATATTAAAACCTAGTTTTTTGTAATGTTCAACTTTCTTGCGAACGATTTCGACGGTTTCGTCAGTAGAGTCATCAATGATGTGAATTTCAAATCTGTCTTTAGGATAATTGAATGCCGCACAATGGTCAATCAATCGTTCGATGACATAAAATTCGTTATAAATCGGTAATTGTACCGTAACAAATGGTAAGTCTGGAGAATTAATATCTTCGACTTTTGGCGTTTGATAAGGATTTTTTTTACGATGCCTTCTATAATAATACAACAAATTCAATTGCATGATACAATACAAGAGAATGTAAGCCAAAGCCACCGTGTAAATCCCCAAAATTAAATATGCCAACATATAGATTAATTAATAATTAGTAATTAGAGCCGAGAAGCGAGATTAAACGTGAAATTTTTACGAGCCGCTATAACATCTCGCTTCTCGTAGCCCGAAGGGCGGTCTCGCTTCTCGCTTCTACATTTTAAATCAACTTAAATATCGTCCACAGGATTTTATAACCTGCCATGATTGTCCCTTTTAATGTTCCAGATACTTTTGAAAAACCGATACGAACGCGATATTTTACTGGAATTTCACAAGCTTTCATACCCATTTTAGCAGCTTTGACTTGCATTTCTACCGTCCAGCCGTAGGTTTTATCTTGCATATCAATTGCCAATAGTTTTTCATATTTGATAGCTCTGAAAGGCCCTAAATCCGTAAAGTTATAGTTATAAAACAAACGAATTAAGTTCGTAGCTAACCAATTTCCAAAAATCTGTTGAGGTGTCATTGCGCCTCTTTCTAAATCACCCAATGCTCGTGAACCAATCACCAAATCCATATCACGATTGATAATAGGTTCTACCAAATCAATGATTTCTTCAGGATGGTCAGAATAATCTGCATCCAAAAAAACAACAATATCGGGCTGTTCAGATTTAGGTTTATTCGCGATGTGTTCCATCCCTTTGAGGCAAGCGTTTCCATAGCCTTTGAGCGGTTGCATAACGACGGTAGCACCAGCTTCTGACGCGCGTTGAGTCGTTTGGTCGGTACTTCCATTATTGCAAACGATGATTTCTCGAACCCAATCTTTTGGAATGTCTCGTACGACATTTCCAACTGCATTCTCTTCATTAAATGCAGGAATGACGACATCAATTATTGGTCTTTTAGTCATTGATTTTTAATTTTTTACTAGAATATACACCAGTAAAGTAACGAAATTAGGGAAAATGTAGAATGGTAAGTCTAATACGAAGGGTATTTGTCAAAGGTTGGACAGAAGTTTTTTTTTGAATGCGGAATGATGAATGTTGAATGCTCCGCTGTTATTGTAATCGAAACAGCGGAGCATTAAGCATTCATCATTCAAAAAAATTATTCAACATTCAAAAGTCCGCCAGTCAAACGTGTTAATTCGGTTTCTAATACTTTGAGATTATAAATTGACTCTAAGCGAGTCAAAGCAGCTCTGAGGTAAGCCAATTGAACATTTCTATAATCAAAAGAATTAATCAAAGTACGTTTGTATCGTTCCTCTGAGATATTTAAATTTTGTTGTGCATTCGTAATTACTTGGTCATTGAGCGCAATCACATTTAATTGATCCTGATAAGTAGCCAGTTGATTGTCTAGTTGACCGAATAGCGTTCTTTTTTGATTGGCAATGTTTAGCGTTCCGATTTCTTTTTCAATAGTAGCATTTTGGATAGCACGTTTGTAAGCACCTCCATTGTAAATATTGAAGCTCACGGAGAAGTTTAGGTAATATGTAAATTGACGACCACCAGCAGAAACAATATCTGGTAATGCATCATTCCAAAGAAAATTTTGACTTAATGCTTCATTCAAACCAGTACTAACTGCAACTTTAGGCATATACCATTGATTACTTTCTTGAAGTTTTACGTTGGTTTTTAGTAGTTCTTGATTAAGCATTTGATTACGTAAAGTGCGGTTGTTTTCGGTCATTTTCTGACGTAAAGTTGCTTTATTATAAACCTGTTGGTCTAGTGTCAATTCATCAGTCAAATTATAAGACTTGTCTGTTGCATCTTCTTCGCCCATTGCGATATTCAGATTACGAACTGCGGCGCGAAAAGCATTCTGCTGGCGCAAAAGATTAGTAGAATCACTCAAAAAAGCATCTTTGACTTGAACCACCTGAAAAGTACTTCCCGTTCCAAGTTCCTGCTTGGCGACTTCAAAATCATAACGGTCTCTCGACAAATCCATTACTTGCTGAAATACATCAATTTTGCCTTGCTCAATCACTGCGCGGTAGTAAGCTAAGATGATGGCATTGATAGAATTTTCTATTACCAAATCGCTATTTCCTACACTTTGTGCTTCTAGTTGTTCGAGGCGTTCCTTATTGATTCTGACTTTATAATTATCAAAAAGCGTCCAAGAAACGTCAACAGTAGGTGTTAATCCTAAGCCTGCCAGCGTATTTCCGTCCAAAAAAGAAGTTGGATTATTGACAACCAAAAAGCTATTATTAGAATTGAAACCCGCTGTGACTCGTGGATAAGCACCTGCTGCGCCCATGGTATTATTCACTTTAGCGGCATCAATTCTTTTTTTAGCAATTTGGATTTGATAATTGTTTTTTAAACCAGTTGCTATGGCTTGTTCTAAACTCAAATCTGCTTGCGCCCAACTGCTCAGCACGCAATAACTTACTAAAGTTAATGTCAATATATATTTCATAGTTCTTTATTTTAGTTTGTTTATTTCACGCAGAGTTCGGGAGAAGCAGAGGGCACGGAGGTGTTTTTGGCTTTTGTTACGTCTTTTTTCACGCAGAGTTTGGGGAGAAGCAGAGGGCGCAGAGTATTTTATTTGTAGCATTTTTTATAAAAAAAACAAAAAATACCTCCCAAAACTCTACTTCTCCTGCGTCTCTGCGAGAAATAACCGCCAAATCAAACGCAAAAATACTCTGCGCACTCTGCTTCTCCCCGAACTCTGCGTGAAACAAACCTTACTCTTCCAATTCCGCTAATCGTTTTTTCTCCACGTAAGCAGGTTCAACTTCTTCCGCTTTTTTCCAAACGCCTTTTAATAAAAACGTCGTACCTCGACGCATATCATTGGCAATCATGATGTAAGCAGGGAAAGAAACCAATATAAATGTCGTTCCAAATAATACACCATAAGCCATTGAAATAGCTAAAGGTTTTAGAAATTCGGCTTGAAAACTTTGCTCCAAAATAATTGGGTATAGACCAACGACTGTTGTGATAGAAGTTAAAACAATTGCTCTAAAACGTGCAATTCCAGCCTCAAAAACAGCCTTTTTCATATTATAGCCTTCTGCGATAAGCAGGTTGAATTTATTTAAAAAGATAACCGTGTCATTAACAATTACACCAATCAAAGCCAAAATACCAAAAATACTCAAAATGGAAACGGGGACAATTCGAGAACCTTGTAGTGCATCTTCGATTCCGTGTCCCAGGATCGCACAGAATAGACCAACAATTATCATCGGTAACATCAAAAATGCTTGTCCAAATGAACGGAAAATTAAGGCAACTAAGAGTAACATACAGATAAATACCATTAAAAATGCAGGTATAATATTGGCTTTTAATTCTGCGGTTTCTTGTGCTTGACCTTGTTGACTAATGGTTACAGCAGGGTATTTTTGATATAAAAGAGGAAACACATCCTTTTCTAAAGCGGCTAATTTGGCAGGAACTGCAACGCCAATATTAATAATATCTGCATCTACTCGTATCTCGCGACCACCATCTAAATGATTGATGCTGACGATACTTCTATCAATATCATAATTAACCAAATCCTTCAAAGGAAATTCTTGTCCTTGTCTGGTTTTGATGCGCATTTCTTCGAGTTTTCCGATACTTTTTCGGTCATCGGCTGTGTATCGCACCCAAACACGCAACTCATTTTTACCTTTTTGTAGGCGTTGAACCTCTTCACCAAAAAAGCCTTGACGGATTTGCCTAGCGATTTCTTGACGCGTCAAACCGAGTGCGTAAGCCTTTGGTTTGAGTTCAATATTAACTTCTCGCGTACCTATTACATTATTATCTACCACGTCTTTGAGTTCTGGGTCTGCTTTTAATGCAGCTTTTAACTCATCCGAAAAACCTTTGATTTGCTCAAAATCGGTACTCCTCAAACTGTAAGAAACAGGCATTCCAAAACGATTACCTCCACCTCCAACAATGAGTTTTTGAGCTTCGGGCAATTTTCCGATGGCTTCCGACATTTTTTGAGCGATTTCGGTATCGGTGATTTTTCCACGCTTTTTACCATCAATCAACGAAGCGGTTAGAGAACCAACATTGCTTCCTGTTTCGCCAGCACCAGACCCAATATTTGCTTGAATATTTTCTATCATTGGGTAGATGTTGTATTCTTTTTTATAAAAATCGTTGATAGAAAACACTTTGGTAGTCAGGTCTTTGAGTTTTTGTTCGGTGACATTTTCGCGCGTACCAGCAGCAAATACAACGCCTATGGAAACGTTATCTGAAGGGATTTGAGGAAAAAACGTGAACTTAATACGCTGACCAACTAGGGCAGAAATAACTAAAGCACTGAACAAAATCGGGATTAATCCAAAAATATATCGGTTACGAATAACTACTTTTAGTAAGTTTCCATAAACCTTGTCGCGCATAAAATTGATGAATTTTTCAAAATTATCTCTAATTGCGGTAAAGAAACGAACGATTATATTTTTAGATTTTTCTTTGGAGGTTTCTAGCACAGAACGTGCTGCTAAGTGAGAAGGTAAGACCAAAACAGCTTCAATTAATGAAAAGAGTAAGGTCAAAATCACGACCGTAGCAATAGTTTGAGTCACCGTCCCGAAGAAGCCTTCTGCGACAAAGAAAATTAAAAATAGCATAATAGTTGTCATCACAGAAACGAAAACAGATGGTAATATTTCGGCTGAACCATCAATTGCGGCACGCATTGGGGATTTGCCCCGCTCGAAGTGCGAATAGACATTCTCGGCGATTACAATACCATCATCTACCAGAATCCCAATCACTAAAATCATCCCGAAAAGTGAAATAAGGTTGATTGTACCACCCATTAAACTATAAGCTATGAACATTCCAGCAAATGAAAATGGAATACCAAACGCCACCCAACCTGATAATTTTAAACTCAAAAATAAACCTAAAACAATCAAAACAAGGAATAAACCTGTGCCGCCATTATTTAACAATAAATTGCGTCGGTCGATTAAGTTTTTTGAGAAATCGGTCGTAATTTCTAATTGAGCATCTGGATGATTAAGGTTAAAGTCGGTTATATATTCTGATAATCTAGCTTTGATTTTTAGAATATCTTCTGATACTAATTTATTGACAGTAATCCCAATTGCGTTATTCCCATTGTATAATAATTTGGTTGGACTATCTGCGAATTGTTCTTTGATTGTGGCAATCTCGCCTAATCGAATTTGACTTCCGTCTGCACGAGAACGTAAAACAATATCTTCCATTTGAGCCGCTTCATAAACCTTCGAGTTGGAGCGAATAAGAATTTCTTCGTCAGCAGACTTGATAGAACCAGCCGAAATATCTGTATTATTGACGCGAATTGCTGCTGCAATATCATCAAAAGTCAGTTGGTAACGACGTAAAACCATTTCTGGAACTTCGACAGAAATCTCTAAGTTTGGGATACCTGTTACTTCAACTTGCGACATCAAAGGGTCTTGCAAAAGTTCATCTTGAATAATGTCTGCGTATTTTTTGAGATTGAGCAAACTCGCGTCTCCTTGCAATACCATTCTCGCAACGGGACTTAATGATGGTCTTTTGTAAACGGTTGGTTTTTCTGCACCTGTCGGAAAAGAACTGATTTGGTCAACGGCGTTTTTGACTTCGGTAACCATTTTATCAATGTCGTAACTACTGTAAATTTCGACATTAACAGAGCCTAAGTTCTCAGAAGAAACCGAAGTAACCTTCTTAATACCTTCAACGCCTTCAAGCCCTTGTTCGATTTTGAGAATAATGCCTTCTTCGACTTCTTGAGGCGATGCACCAGGATAAATAACCGTAGCGAGTACATTCGTTGAAGGCACTAAGGGAAAGCTAGAATGCTTTAACTTGAGTAAGCTGAAAATCCCGAACCCCATTATGATTAAAATAATGACATTCGCGAATATTTTATATTTTACAAAAAACTCTATTACAGTTTTCATTCCTTATGGTTAAATCTTCATCAATAATTCTTCATCTATATTAAAAGCAAAAATAACTAAAGTTCTTTTAAAAAAGATGAGAAATAGCAGTTCCCTTTTTCTAAAATGACAATTGAATCATAACAGACCTAATTCTTTTAGGTTTAAATTTTTTTTGTTTGAATTTGCGCGTAATTCGATTGTGAGGTATCCGATGCTTGGTAACAACGCTGTGTATTAATAAGGTTTTAGATATTTTTCTTTAAATTTGGAATAAACAGTACTGTCTAATGAATTTGATGGTATGATTTTATCAAAACCAAATATGAATAAACAAACACTTTCTAATATTATTTCCTTTGTTTTGGTTGTATTTTGGTCGATTTCCTTAACGGCTCAAGAACCCAAATTCCGTCACTTTGATGTCTCGGAGGGTTTGCCTAGTTCGACAGTTTATCAAGTTTTTCAGGATAGTAAAGGTTACGTTTGGTTTTGTACAGAAGCAGGAATTACGCGCTTTGACGGAACATATATCGAGAATTTCACGATGGATGACGGGTTGGCAGATAATGAAGTTTTTGGACTTTTTGAGGATAGTAAGGGGCGACTTTGGACGCGTTCGTATAATGGTAAGTTTGCTTTCTTTCAGAATGGTTATATATATAATGAACTGGATTTTCCTTTTTTTAAGGAAATGGAACTTGGCGAATGGGTAACTCAGATTTTTGAAGATAGTCAAGGCAACGTTTATTTTGCGGCTAGTAATCGTGGTTTTGTGGTTTTGACAGCAGATAATCAAGTGATTAAGAAATATGCAACAGGCTTGCAAAAACAGGTGGACGATTTTTTTAAAAAAGAAAACAACAAAAATAGATTTGATACAAATATAAAAGTAGTTGGTTTTAGGGAAGTATCAATGAATAATATTAGCGTTTTGACTTCTCACGCAGAATACAGTTTTAATCCCGAAACAAGAAAAATCACTCTTCAGAAATTCTATTCTAATGAAGTTTCTCAGATACATTTTTTTAATAAAAAACAAATATTAGCAACGCATAGCAAACGTAATAAAGAGATTTTTCTTTATAAAAATAATGATTTTGAGGCGTATTATGACGGAAGCGCGTTGAGTCAAGGTAATTTACTTCCTTTGGATGTCACTGAAAAAGGGCAATTATTAGTCGGAACTTTGGGAAATGGTTTGTATGAAATTGATAGTTTTTTTAGAAATCCAATAGTTGGAACGCAGTATTTGGCGAATAAAGCGGTTTCTTATTTTTTGAAAGATACGGAAGGAAATTTTTGGTTTTCGACGCTCGGTGATGGTGTTTTTATGTTACCAAAAAATTCTGTTTTGACTTATACCACAAATCAAAATTTGGCTTCAAATGACTTATATGCAGTGACAGGTGACCCAAATGGACGCATTTATGTTGGAAATGATAATGGTCAAATCAATGTATTAGAACCAGATGGTTCGATTGCTTTGAGGGAATTTGGCAAAAAAAATGCGCGTGGTTATAATCGAATTACGAGTATTTTGGTGGATGAAGAAAAGCATATTTGGGCGAGTAGCGACATGGGACTAAAAGTCTGGGGAAAGAAAATAAAGGCAGAAGTTCAAAATTTAAAAGCACTCAAAAAAGACCAACAATGCAATGTTTTTATTTCGACGAGTAATGGCGTTTATAAAATTTCGCGAACAGGGGCAACGAGTGAAATTTGGGATAAGCGTGCTACGGCAGTTTATCCGAATAGTGATAGTACGGCTTGGATTGGTTCGAATCAAGGGTTGTATTTTTATGATGGAAAAGAAGTCATTGCCCAAAAAAGTAAGAGTAAATTTTTTGAAAGTCGCGTTTCGGATTTAGAAAAAACAACGAATGGTATTTTGTGTATTTGTTCTGGAAATGGTTTGATATTGAAGAAAGGCGATGATATTAGACATATTACTGCGCGTAATGGATTGGTTGGTAACCTGTGTCGAGATTTGTTTATAGAACGAGAAGACAACACGATTTGGATGGCGGCAAATACGGGAATTAGCCATTTTAAAATTAATCCCGATGATTTGAGTTTGGACTTTATAGTGAATTATTCGGAGTCGGATAACTTGGCTTCTAATGATATTCGGTCTATTTATGCGGACAATGACCGCGTTTGGATGGCAACCTCGGACGGGCTTTCTTATTTTGATGAAAAGCCTAAAAAAAATACTTCTGTTCCTCCACCGATTTATATTACTAATATCAAAATTTGGGAACGCGATACGAGTATTCACGCGGCTTATAACTTGCCTTACAATGAAGATAATATTAGAATTGGCTACACAGGAATTTCGTTTCGGAGCGGCAATCGGATTAGCTACGAATACATGATGGAAGGTATTGATAAAGATTGGGTAACTTCCTATGTGCCTGAGGCTCAGTATCCTGACTTGCGTCCAGGGACTTATACTTTCAATGTTCGAGCAGTGAATATTGATGGCGTGGCGAGCAAAACGCCTGCAATGGTGAAGTTTGTGATTCGGTCGCCGTGGTGGGCAACTTGGTGGTTCAGGTTGATTAGTGTGTTAACAATTGGCGGCATTGGGTATTTCGTTTTTAATTACGCTTCTGAGAATAAAAAGCAAAAAGAACAACTTCGTCGCCAGATTGTAGAATCGGAACAAATGGCTTTGCGCGCACAAATGAATCCGCATTTTGTGTTTAATGCCTTGAATTCTATTCAGCATTTTATAACGATGGAGGATGAAATGTCAGCAAATTATTATTTGTCGAGATTTTCGAAATTGATACGCCGCGTTCTCGAAAATTCAAAGCATTCTTACATTTCTATCAATGAAGAAATCGAAACACTCAAATTATATTTGGAGTTAGAAATGCTTCGCTTTGAGAATAAATTTGAATATGAAATTCAAATGGATGATGAGATAAATGATTATGATACAGAAATTCCGTCGATGATTATTCAGCCATTTTTGGAGAATGCCATTTGGCACGGATTGATGCCCAAAGAAGGAGAATCAAAGCTGACGCTTCATTTTGAACAGTCAGAAGAATTTGTAATTTGTACAGTATTAGATAATGGTGTCGGTAGAAAAGCTGCTTCTAAAGCGAATGAAAATCGTTCGGAAAACCACAAATCAACAGGAATTGCGAACACGGTCAAGCGTTTGGGCTTGTTTTCTAATGGGGCAGATGAAAGTACTTTGATGCAGATTACGGATTTGGAAGAAGACGGAAAAGCGTTGGGAACTTTGGTGACTTTGAAGATTCCGTTTAAGTAGATTTTTGGATTGAAAATGCCTTAATTCTTGCTATATAAGAATTAAGGCGTTTTCAATTATTTGTTATTAATCTCTCTCAAATCATAATCAATTTTCTCTATGCTAATTTCTTGTACTTCTGAGATTATTATGTTTTTTCTATCTATAGCATCTTCTACGATTTGTCTTTCTGTTCTTAATGCTATCTTATCAAGTGGGTTAGAAAAAAGAAGGTTTAGTCTTTTATATTTAGAATACAAACAACTATTTAGTTCCTCTACCACCCAAAAAATAGTCTTTATTTGGGTTATATGACCAAATTTAAACATTTCTTCTGTGATATTTTCATACGCAGAACACTCATAACCTAGTATTTGCTTTTTAGGAAGGTCTAACTTTCTTGTTGAAGACTCTATAGTTCTTTCAGAGTTTCCTTCATCTACTAAATTTTTATCTACATCAAAATATTTTGTATTCCCCTTTTGATAATCTGTAATAATAGTCTCATAATTATCAGAATCTATTCTAACAATATTCTTACTTATTGTTATTATACTTGTAAGTGTGTCTCCATCTGGAAACTGATTTTTGACCTTTAAAACGCCTTCAAACAGGCATGTGTCATTATTAATATTTTTTTGAAAAAAACTGCTACTAGATAGAGTTACTAAAAAAATAATTAGGTATTTCATTTTTCTTATAATTATACTACCTATCTATTATAAAATATAATAGATAGGTTTTTTTAATGAATTAAGTCTATTATCAAGTTAATATTAGCTCTTGCAGTATGCTACTTGATTCTTTTTTATCATTTTACTATGGTGTTCTTGCTGAAACAAATGCAGCTTGAGCTGTTGCTCGCCTAATGACTTCCTCTAAAGGAGTATTTATATTTGCACCTTGACCTTCTAATTCGCCTATATAGGCAAAAAAGTCTGCAACTATCATTCTCAATAGTTTAGGACTAATATTAATAGAGGTAGTTCCATCATCTTCGTCAAAGGTTGAGTCTCCATTATCTTCAAGATAGCCAGCCCATAAATTCAAGCTATATCTAGCTATTGCCAAGCCTCCTAAAGCCTTGTCTTTCTCTGAATGGTTAGCCGCAATTACATCAGCCTCAAGGTTGATTAGTGCATTTTCAGCTTCTGTTAAATTAGAGGTAGAAATAATAGCTTCTTCTACATCGTCCATGTAATTACGAATGTAGCTAGAATAAATATCTGGATTAACAGCAAAATATTCACTTACTGTGCCAAAATTATCATTACCTACCTTACCTTCTGCTTCTGCAAATGTTACTGCATTTAATGCCGTAACTATGCTTTGGTCAGTTGTATTATTTACAAAGTAGGTTTTAATAGCAGCATAAATATCCTCTAGAGATGCTGTCTCCAAATCAAGATTAGCCATAGCATACTCTATAGAAGCATTATGGTCAATTCCAACAATTTCCATCGGATTGACATGGGCTGACCTTTTGGACTTGGTAATAGGAGTACTGACACTATCTTCTGAGCAACTCCAAATAAATAACGAAACTAATAAGCTGGCTAATGCCAACAGTCTAAAATTTTTCATAACTTTATAAAAGTTTTTAATTAAACAATAGAACCTGCGCTGTTTCGTGCGCCAACATTTAACAAGCGTGGGTTCTTAATTCTATATATAATTCGAGCTCTGAATTATCACTTTGATATAATGATATTATACAGTATTGTTGATTGAATAGTACTACTATTCATCAATACCTACCATTATTTATACTTAATTTACTTTTTTTAGATTTTGATGCTTATAGCATCTAAGAAGGAATATTTATGTTTTTTTAGTTTCCTTCTTGGGTGTTTATAATTGTATTCAATGTTTGTCTGACGCTAAGTTATAAAAAAAAAAAAACTATTCACAAAGGATTGGTGCATTTTTTTTGTTAATTAACATTTTAGGCTCGCGCTGATTTATTAAACAGGTGATTGTTTGTTGTAATTTTTTTATAAAAAAACAAAAAATATTTAAAGTAAATTTCCAACTCATTCGTCTTCCTTAGAAATGACGAATAATATGTCCAGTACAATGACTGAAAAACGGGAACGTAAAATCAGTGGAATTATAAATGAATACAGCAATCGACTTTTTGGATTTATCCGAGGGCGAGTGCCTTCTAATGCCGATGCGGAAGATATTACGCAAGAGGTTTGGTATCAGTTGAGTCGAGTGATTGAGTTGGATTCGATTGAGCAAATTAGTGGTTGGTTATTTAGAGTAGCGAGGAATAGAATTACGGATAATTACCGAAAGCAAACGCCTGATTTGTTGTTAGATAAGAACTTTGACAATGAAGAAGATAGCTTTGATTTTAAGGAAATATTAATGGCGGAAACGATTTCTCCTGAGGATGAAAACTTGAAGGAATTGTTTTGGGAGGCGTTATTTGAAGCCTTAGATGAATTGCCCGAAAAACAACGGAATGTGTTTGTTTGGAATGAGTTGGAAGACCAAACCTTTCAAGAAATATCTGACCGAACGGGCGTTAATATCAAAACCTTGATTTCGCGAAAACGCTATGCTGTTCAGCATTTGAGAAAGAGAATGAAGTCATTATATGATGAGTTTTTTGAGAATTAAAAAAAACGGCGCACGGTACGAGGCGCGATATAAAAAATCTAGTTTTTAAAATAATCAATAGTTGAGTAAGTAATTCACTCAATTTAGAAAAATAAAATATCATGTTTAATAAAGATAAATTTTCATCTAATAAATTCAAACCATTCAAAGTACTCTTTTTTGTTACTATTTTCTTAGCATTTGCTTCGGCAGCTTCTTTTGTGGTGATGTTCTTATGGAATGCTATTTTGCCTGATGTTGTCGGTGTGAAACCTTTAAGTTTTTGGCAAGCTGCTGGTTTGTTATTGTTAGCCAAAATTCTTTTTGGTGGTATTGGCAGCGGTGGTAAGCATTGGAAAAATAAAAGAAAAGGAGATTGGAAAAATAAATGGATGTCTATGAATGATGAAGAACGTCATGAAATGAAAGCGCGCTGGAAGGAGCGTTGTAATAGTAAAAAACGATAGACGGTTGACGGACGCTTCGCTGACGGTTGACGGTTCTGATAGCGCGAAATAATTATATATGGAAATGAAATTCCGCAAAAGAGATTTTGTGGAATTTTTTTGTTTTGATGGAGCTTTTAGAAGTGTTAGACCTTATAGGTTTTCAAAACATATAAGGTTTGATTGACAACTTTCTCTAATTTTAAAAATACCTTTACGTATTGATTTACAGTTAGTTATGTTTTTATTTGAAATAAAATGAAAAAAAGTTGATTTATTTTAAAGTAAAATTCCAACTGCTTCGTCTTCCTTAATATCAGACGCAATGATAAAGTCTAAAACACTCAAAATTGCGGAATTAATTAACGATTAAATTATAATAATAATGAGACCTTTTAAGATGTTTTTTGGTATAGCGATAGCAGTTATTTTATTTATGTTTATGGCAAAAGTTGTTTTTACTGCCTTTGTAATTGCCGCAGTGATGAGTATTATTTATGCGGTATTCAGAAGAATTAAAGACTTCATCACTTATGATAGATATGGCGAACCTTACATGAAAGCGCACCGATATAGACCGCAGATGCAAGAAAGCTATAGTCGTAATAGAGTAGAACCTTTATTTCATGAGAATGCTCAAAATCAGCAAAGAACAATGAATAATGTTCGATATATCAAAACGATTTAATATTCACCAAAATTCATGTAAAACCTATAAGGTTTTGACGACCTTATAGGCTTCAAAAACAAGTCAACGTCTATTTCAGACAACAAAAATTTTAATATTAAACTTAAAAATTAAAAAAAAGATGTATAACAAAAGAGGATTTAATAATAAATGTTATAGTAATGCTAATAGATTTCAACAATATGGAGAACATCCATTAAAAAAGGCATGGAAAGAACATCAACGAGCGAGTTTTAGTACGCCGCCTGCCAATGTAAAAGAGCTTGATGAAAGCTATGAGCTTCATTTGTTCGCTCCAGGATTTGAGAAGCATGACTTTGTAATTGCCTTGACGGATAATCATTTGAGTATCACGGTTGATAAGAAAGAAGAAGCATCAGCAGGTAATTGGAAACGACAAGAATATACGCCAAAAGGGTTTGTTCGACAGTTTGAGTTGAATGACAAAATAGATAAGTCGGCTATCAAAGGACGATATGAAAATGGCGTTTTGATTGTTAATTTGCCGAAACTAGAAGGCTTTGAAACTTCTCGACATGAGATTGAAATTGATTAGTTTGTAGAATAGTTGAATTGTATAAAAAAGGTCTTAGGTAACAATTAAGTTATCTGAGACCTTTTTTAATAAGACATTTATAGTTTAATTATGCCATATTTTTTCTTTTCTTTCAAAGAAATAGTATCTGCACTAATCAATTTACCTTTTATTAAACTCAAATCTTCACTAGAGATTTCTCCTAATGATTCTAAATTAGATTTATTAAATTCTTCTTTAAGTTTATCAAATTGTTTGACGTGTAAAGAGGAACAATCGACATAAGAATCATGGTTTAAATATTCTCTACCTTCTGTTTTTAGTAAAACTTGCAAATCTTTCATTCGCTTATTTCTAAAAATATTGGTATTCAGCTCAGAGTTTAGATATATGGTAGCTAATGTTATTTCATCTTTTGAATGCCCAATAACTATCATTCTTTTATATTTTGGAGGTGTTGTGTCTTTTACAAAATACTTGATAACACTTCCAATCTTGATTTTGTCGTTAAACCTAGATGCTTGAAAGTCTTCGGGGAATAAATTACCTATTTTCATTATGAGGCAAAATTTTGATTTTCAATATTGTGAGAGATATATTTGAGCATATCGGAATCGGCACCAGCTTCAGTTGCGATATCTAGTACATCCATGAATTTGCCTTCGTTTTTAGTCCAAGCATATTTATGAGATTTATCAATGAGTTGCTGAAAAGTCAAATCTTTGTTATCAATTACAGAATCCGATAAAAATTCCATATCAGTTGCTGACAACTCCTCAAAAATAGTTTCTTCGTATTCTTCAAGTAAGAGATTATAACCACCTTGCCTTGAAAATTCAGGGTTTACTTCATTTCTGACAATATTATAAGTTGCGTGAGGCACAGGGCCATATTGCATCGCTTGATAGTTATCACCAATAATAGGTCTCCCAAATTCAATTAAATGTTTTTGGTCTGCAAAATATAATATCTTAGATAATTTATGAAGATTTACGCTACCGTCCATTTCCCTCAATACAAAAACAATAGCAGCAATCGCTTTATCTTTATTGTATGAGAAATTCTTATTCATGTTAAAATTATTTAGAGTAGAAATTTAGTTTTCTATATTACAAAATAGGCATTATTAATAACAAACACAAATGTAATTCATTTTGTTTCAAATAAAATGTTTGAAAAGGTCTCAGATAACTTTATGTTACCTGAGACCTTTTTTGTTATGAGCGCAATATTTAAAAATAAACCCTTCCTTCAACGCCAATCGTTCTAGGTCGATTAGTGGCGAAACGTGGTTTATTAGGTACATTTCCAGCAAAAGATTGAATATTTCCAAAATTAGCTTGTTTATTAGTTAAATTATTTGCAAAAATAGACAAATCATATTTTCTGATTTGAAAACCAATTCTAGCATTCACTAAGGCGTAAGCAGGATAGATATTTTCAGTGTCATCTTCAGGAGTGTAAGTACCTAGACGCTCGCTTGCATATTGCATTCCGATAGTTGTATAAACAGCATTTTTATTTTCTAAAATTCTGTAATAATTCAACATCAAATTACCTGTAAGCGTCGGAGAATACAAAATTCGGTCGCCAACTTCGGCTTCTAAAAATTCACCAGCTTCTGTAATTACAGGATCCATCCAGCCAATTCCTCCACTTAATTCTAGTTCTTTGGTTGCCTTAAATCTTACATCCAATTCTAACCCAGTCGTCTGTGCTGCACCGACATTACTAGTATATCCCCAGCCACAATCCAAGAAACGATATTGTTGTAAATTGCCCCATTGATTATAAAAAGCGGCTGCATTCGTCACCAAACGCCCATCTGCCCAAACACCTTTGAAGCCCAATTCGTAATTCCAAACGTAATCGCTACTGAAAAATCGAGGTAACGTTTCACCATTCGCAGTTAATTCGTCTTGACAAAAAGAAGGTAAGTTTTCATTAATATCACCCAAACGAAAACCTTTTACTACTGTTGCGTAAAGCATTTTGTCTTTATTGATTTGGTAACTCAAATTGAACTTAGGATTAAAAGAAGTCTCTGTATTACTATCTTCTAAACCTAAAGGCATGAATCCAAAGTCAGCTCCATTTTCTACAATATCCTTCGCTTGTGTCGCACTAGAATATCTAAAGCCCAAGGTAGCTTTCAATCGACTTGTTATGTCATAGTAGAATTGACCAAAAACGGCTAATTCACTATCATTAAAATGTCCATCATAAGAATACCATGGCGCATTAAGATTGGCAACAACATGGTCATAATCCCAAGCACAATCAGGACAATCTACTGGATCAAACGCATTATCTGACAACAAATAAGTGGACATTCCTAGCCTTTCGTCTAAATAAAGCCATTCATTTTTTTCTGCTCTGTAAAACCCGCCGAGTAAAAAGTTAAACTTCCCATCATAGTTTGATTCATAGCGTAATTCTTGCTGAAAAAGCTTTGTTCCAACGCTTCTAACTACATCATCAGCCCAAATCGCATCACCGTCATCAATGCTTTCATCTTCATATTCCATCCACCAAATAGTGTTGATGTCAGTTACATCTTCGACTTCGCTGTACAATCGATCAAAATAAGAAGTGCTCGAAACTAATTTACCATGCCCGAATTTAGCTTCAATATTTAAACTATAATGAATCCATTCATCTTCAAAAGTTTCATCCAAACCAGTATTACTGGTCTGCGTGAAATTATCAACGTTCCCTTCAGCGAAATCATAACCGTCGCCGTTTTCTCTTTGATAAATTACTTTTGGTATAATAGAAATATTTTTGGTTGGATAATAACCCAAACTAGCATTGAAACCGTAGTTTGTTTTATCATCAAAATTATCTTTATCTTCAAAACTACAGCCCGTACAACCATCCGTAACTATATTCATTGGGTCGCCATAAAAATCTTCTGTCAACCTTGTTTCTGAATTAATTATATCAATATTCGAATTAACGATTCTGTCATAAACACCAGATTCAAAATCATAATATCCCGAAACTCTCAAGGCTAATTGTTTGGTAATCGGTTGATTAAAAACACCTTGCAGACCAGAATTAAGGTCACCTTCTTGTACTGCCGAACCCGAAAAACCAAAAGAGCCTTCTGTTTGATTTGGGTTTGGATTATTGGTGATGACCTTGACAGCACCAGCCATTGTAGCTGAACCATAGAGCGTTCCTTGTGGTCCTTTTAAGACTTCAACTCGCGTTACATCTATCAAGTTGGGGGTTACACTTTCGGGCAAAGGGGTTTCATCCAAATACATAGCAGTTGTATTCATGCCCGAAATTCCACGAATAGAAATCTCGCCAGAATAACGCCCGCCGCCATCGCTTCCTTGCGTTCCAAAAGATAAATTAGGAATACCTGAAGCAAAATCTCGAAATTGTTTTGCACCTGTTCTGCGCAATTGTACAGGAGATAAAGCTGTGATAGCCAAAGGAGTTGTTTGGATTGTTTGCGCTTTTTTATTGGCAGTAACAACTACATCTTTTAATTGATAAGGGTCGCTTTCTAGTCTTACATCAAGCGTAGAAGTAGAGCTGCCTACATTGAAAATTTGTGTTTTATAGCCCGTATAGCTAATTTCTAGAATGACTACTTTGGCGGTAATATCCTTCAATTCAAAGTAGCCATTTATATCAGTCGTTGTTCCAATTGCGGTTGACTGAATCTTCACTGTTGCACCGATTAATGGTTCTTTATCGTCTGTAATTGTACCGCTAATGGTTCTTTGAGCTTGAAGTTGTAGATTCAACATAACTAAAAAAAACAAACTTGTAAATAGTTTTTGCATAGCTATCAACTTTAGTAGTGATTTGATATAATAAGTTTTCATTTTTAAAAAAAAACAGAAAAGGCATTAATTATGACTCAGTAAATATACTGGTTATAATGAATGCCTTTTCTTTTAATTCTTCTTGAGAAAGAACTAACAATAAGTAATCTAATTGATGTTACAAAGTTACTTTACTTTTTAAAAAATAGGTAAGGGATTATTCTTTTTTTCTACAATTCCTCTTTATCCAAAAAATCAATATCCAACTGTGGGTCTTTGAGGTCTTGCGCTTTTTTATAAATATCAGACATTTTTAATGTCGCGTCAATTGTTTCAAATTGCACAACTTCATCGAAACCTATATAAGAAGTTACCTTCCACTGCTTATCGTTTATTTTAGAAAACACTTCAACTATTGGCATATCTTGATTGACAATAACATATTCTTTAAAAGATGGAAGTGATTTGTACATTCTGAATTTGGTGGTGCGGTCATGAGCTTCCGTAGATTTAGAAGCAACTTCTACGATTAACGTTGGATTCAAAATAGCTTGATTACCATCTTTGTAGGTTTCTGTTTGACCATTTATAACAAAAGTATCTGTGTAGGTGAATTTATTAAAATCAGGAATGTAAACCTTTTGGTCGCTGTTATGTATTGAAATTACTTTTTCTGTATTAAAAAATAGCATAAACAATAAAGCATGTATTGTTCCTGAAAGCATATTGTGATTAAGCGTTCCTCCTGCCATTGGGCGAATTTTTCCGTTAATAAATTCATTTTTATGTAATGACTTTTCTTCCAATTCAAAATATGCCTCAATGGTATATCGCCTCGTAGATGCTTGTATTTTCTTCTTTTTAGCTACTTCTATCATTATCTTTCATATTTTAATCTTCTCTAAGATACATCTTATGTGTTTCATCTGCAAGATTTATAAAGGAAACCTTTAGATTTTTTGCCTAATCCCTAAAGTGCTTTTATATTAGAAAATGACTTGAAGCACCTAATCTTTTAGCTTCTCGAATACCCGAAAAAATCGCACCATGAACATAGGCTTGACCTTTGAGTGAAGTCGCTTCGCCTGCAAAAAAGACTTTATTTTTTAGAGGCTTTTTGATTGCTTTGATATATTTTTTTACATCATCATCAGAGCTATAACTATATGAACCAAAGAAAAAATCATCTTTTGACCAACGAGAAATATAATGGCTTTTAGGGTTGATATTTTTTTTATTAAAAACGGCTTTTAATACATCAATAGCTTTTTCTAAAATAAAATCATCTGTTTTTTCTTGTAAATATTCACCATAAGAACCAGCGTAAAAAAGCACTAAAGCAGGCACTCCTGAGGTTTTACTAAAATCACAAATGAAAGGAAAGGCTTGCCCTTTTTTAGTTTCTTCTATGTAATAAATCAATTCGGTTTCTTTCCAAAATTGTTTTTCAAAAGTCAGAATAACTTTTTCCAAATTACCGTAACCCATTTTTTGAATAGCTATTTTTTTACGTTGAGGAAGTAATGGAAAGAATTGTATTTTTTCATTTTTAAGAACGCCAAGAGATACTGTCACCAGTACTTTTTCGCAAGTATAGATACCTTTATTAGTAGAAATACTAACGTTTTTTTCATTATAATCAATAGCATTGACTACTGTTTTATATTGAATAGAAAGGTTTTTGCGGAGAATATTAGTTAATTTTTGGTAGCCGCCGACTATTTTACCATCATTGTCATCATCCAAATCGAATAAGGTTAAATATCGCTCATCTGATAAAACGATATTTTTAATATCTGCACCATAATCCGTTTCTAGTAAGGCAGCATATAAAAATCCAACAATGCGTTTTTTCTTTTTAGACCAATTTTTTTTTGATAAGTATTTTTCAATAAATTCTAATGCATTAGAGTTTCTACCTTTTTTATCAAAAAAATCAATGGCCAATTCACGGGCAATTTCAGCTTCTTCAAGATAGCGTTCTTTCTTTTTCTTAGAAAGCGTTTTGCCTTGTTTTTTATCCCAAATGAAAGATGGTTCATAATGGTCATCAATGATTTCGAGACCATTAGCTTCCGCAATTTTGGTTGTAATATTGCCAGCTTTGTAGTGAACCCATGCTGCACCAGCATCTAGCGGCGCACCATCCAAATGAATAGTTCGCGCACGACCTCCAAAGTATTGACTTGCTTCTAATATCAAAACTTCATGACCACTTTCGTGTAATAATTTGGCGGCAGTCAATCCTGCAAAGCCCGCGCCTATGATGATGATTTTGGAATGTTTCATAAATTTGTGTTTTCGGGTTACGAGTTGCGGGTTGATTTTGTTGGCAATCATCAAAAGCAACCCGCAACTCGCAACTCAAAATTACTTCAAAGGAACAATCTTAACGCCTTCGGATAAGCCGAGTAAATTATCGTTAATGACATGAGTTTTTTCATCTAATCCAGAGAACAAAATGGTTTCTGTATTGACTTTATGAATTGTAATTGTTTTTTGTTTTAATGTAGAATCTGCCGTCATTACATAGACCTGATTATCATCAAATACGGCTTTTCGGTCGATTTCCATGGCATTATTAATCGAACGCCCAGCCAATTCTGCCACCAAATACATACCTTCATAGAGCTTCATTCCTCGCGGATTAACACTAATGTAAACATTAATAGATTGTGTATTTGGGTCGAGTGTATTACTCATTCTGACTACTTTTCCAGTAGCAGATTGACGTTTGTCTTCACTAAATAATCGAACAGTTGTACCGATTTTTATCCATTGAATATCTTCTTTTCTGACAGGTAATTCAAGTTCGAGTTGGTCTGTTCGCATCACTTTTACGATACGCGTTCCAGGGTTCGCAACACTTCCTGCATCAGTATAAACATCGGTAATTGTGCCGCTATACGGCGCGTAAACTTCGTATTTAGATAAGCGTTCTGCCGCGCTTTTGATAGCATAAAATTGCCCTAAAATATTTTTAGTTGCAATAAAAGTCTTTTCTCTATCAGAATTAATGGTTGGTAAAGTCGGAATACTTTTATTAATATCAATGCCCAAAAAGTAGTTATTCCATTTATCAAATTCATTGGGAAAGTCTAGTTTCAAATCCGAAAGCATCACCACTAATGCGTTCAAGAAGTTACTCCGTTGTGACTTTAGACTCAAAATCGCCTCTTGTTTGTCTATTTTGAATAATAATGCTCCTTTCTGAAAGTTGCGTGCTTTTCTTAAAATAACATCACCTTTGGTAATTTTTCCAGAAACTTCTGCCACAATATCAATCGGTTGCGTAGAAATGATTTGCCCCAAAGCTTCGACTGAAGTATTGAAATTTTTATATTCAACGGTTTTCGTTTTAGCTGCCTTAGAGGAAGGTGCGCTTGCAACTTTCATTGGTTTTTCTTTCTTTGTTGCAATTTTTCTGACCATATTTACAGCTAATGCTACTAATATAATCGCAACAAGAATACGAATACCTAAGTTAACATAATTGATTTTTTTCTCGGTAATAATGCTTTCTACCTGAGAAACTTCAATCTCTTCATCACCTTCATAATAAGCTATTTGATAGAAGATAGCAGAAGCTTCTAATGAATCCGTTAATTCATAAGTTTGAGCAACTTCACCTTTACCATCAATGGTTTTGATAACTTCAAAATCCAATTCATTGGTAGAACGACGAATCTCATATTGGCTACCTTTTTTGGTATTACCAACCCATTTGAGTTCGTTTCCTGCTGTTGTAGCGTGTGCGTAAAAGTTGAGTATATGTTTCATTATTGTATCATTCGTAACTATCAAAGGTTAATCTTTTTTGAAAAAAAGATTCTTTAAATCTAAGTACAAAAGTAATGAAAAGGTTTAGAGTCTGGTTAATTATTTGAGGTCTTTAGGTTGGCTTTTTTGCAATTTGGAAAAGTTCTTCTTTTCTAGCATTTGACATTCCGTAGATAGGTTTTGGATAATTCTGTTTTTTATAAAAAGAAATAGTCGCTTCAATGCTTGCTTCAAAGTCAATAAGTGATGTTTTGAAAGTATTTAATAATCGCTCATTACTCCATGTAAAATGATTGCCATCTAACCAAAGTGGCATATCTATCCATTGATTGACTTTATTTTTGGACAAAAACGCTGGACTTACTTCTAGTCTTTGTGGTTGTTTTTGGAGTAATTTACAGGTTGTATTTACGATTTTAAGAATAGAAATTTCTGGTGTAGTTGTGATATTGAAAATCTGTTCTTTGGGCATTTCGATAGTTAAGCTTTCTATCAAAATACGAACTAAATCTTTGACGTAAGTCACCGAAAAAACAGATTTCCCACCATTCGGCAATAGCAATTTTTCGGATTTTTGAACTTGGTTTATCCAGTAATACAATCGGTCTGTATGGTCATATTCGCCATAAACCAAAGCAGGTCGAAAGATTAAATAATTTAAATTTGAGGCTTTTAATATTTCTTCGCAAGCGACTTTTCTTTGTCCATAAGAGCTTGGCGTTGTATCCGTTTTTTGTTCTTGACTACAAGTAAGTAGAGTTGCGTTTTCATTTTTTAAAATAGTCAAATTCTCGCTATCATAAACGGAGCAAGTCGAAACGAAAATATATCGCTTCACTTCTCCAATTTGTTGGATAACCTGTTCTAATGAATTGGGAAAGTAACAAGATAAATCTATGACTAAATCCCATTTTTGTTGGCTGAGTTTTGCTACATCATCAGTATTTCTATCTCCAATAATTCTAGTGATTTCGGGAAAGGCATCAGGATTTGTGATGCCGCGATTGAATAGAGTAATTTTGTATTCTACCTCTTTACTGAGTTCGTTGAGTAAATTGCGACCAATGAAATTCGTGCCACCGATGATGAGTAAGTTTTTCATATTAGAATGGTTTTGGTAAAAAAGTATAAAATAATCTATTATTTAAACGAATAACTACCTAAAAAGCAAACATTTATCTAAAATACCAACATTTTGGCGAACTATAAATACGTCATTATTATTATATTTGTGAGTTTTTTAGTAGAACGGTTCTTTATTTTTTTATAAAAAAGAAAAAAACGTTCGATTGAATAGTGTTATTTGTCTGTTCAATCCTCAAATTTAGCAATTAACAATCGTCAATAATATGTTTGAAAATTTATCGGAAAGGTTAGAAGGTGCGTTTAAATCGCTGAAAGGAGAAGCAAAAATCACGGAACTCAACGTCGCGGAATCAGTCAAAGAGATTAGGCGTGCGTTGGTGGCTGCCGATGTAAATTATAGTATTGCGAAGTCGTTTACGAATCGTGTAAAAGACAAAGCGTTGGGCGCACAAGTGTTAACTGCTGTGAAGCCTGGTGAATTGATGGTCAAAATCGTTAATGATGAATTGACGGAATTGATGGGCGGAACGAAGGTGGATATTAACCTAGAAGGAAAACCTGCTATTATTTTGGTGGCTGGACTTCAAGGGTCTGGTAAAACGACTTTCTCTGGTAAATTGGCGCGTTTTCTGAAAAAGAACAATAAGAAAAAACCGCTTTTGGTAGCCTGTGATGTTTATCGTCCTGCGGCAATCAATCAGTTGACCACTTTGAGTGAGCAGATTGGTGTGGCTATTTATAAAGAAATTGAAAATAAAAACCCCGTTTCGATTGCTCAAAATGCAATTGCTTACGCGGTTGAACATAAGCATGATGTAGTTATTGTGGATACGGCTGGTCGTTTGGCGGTTGATGAAGCGATGATGACAGAGATTGCTAATATCAAAAACGGAATTGCTCCAACCGAAACGTTATTTGTCGTAGATGCAATGACGGGGCAAGATGCTGTGAATACAGCAAAAGCCTTTAATGAAAGGATTAATTTCGATGGTGTTGTCTTGACGAAGTTGGATGGTGATACGCGTGGTGGTGCGGCACTTTCTATTAAATATACTGTTGGTAAGCCGATTAAGTTCGTTAGTGAAGGCGAAAAGCTGGAGACTTTGGATATATTCTATCCTGACCGTATGGCGACTCGTATTCTTGGTATGGGAGATATCGTGTCATTGGTCGAAAAGGCACAATCTCAAATTGATGAGAAAGAAGCGGCTCGTTTACAGAAACGTATTAGCAAAAATCAATTTGATTTTGATGATTTCTTAACACAAATCGGGCATATCAAAAAGATGGGTAATATCAAAAGTTTGATGTCAATGATCCCGGGGATGGGAAAATTGTCTAAAAACTTGGATATTGATGATAAGGCATTTAATAAAGTGGAAGCGATTATTAAGTCAATGACGCCTTATGAACGCGCTCATCCAGATGTGATTAACGCTAGTCGCAAGAAGCGTATCGCGGATGGTAGCGGTAATTCTTTGATGCAAATCAATCAGTTTATCCGTCAATT
>CAKZLT010000537.1 GCA_937127195.1 uncultured Saprospiraceae bacterium | reverse complement strand
ATTTTTTCCGTTGCTTCTTTTGTGCGTGATCGCACAAAAGCATCCACTCCAAAAATGCAGCAGAGCAAGGCGTTATGTGAATTAAATATGGCAATAATTAGTCGCACGAAAGCTACATTAAGAATTTCAGGGCCTGATTTAGATCCTGAGGATATCACCAATTCTTTGGGAGGGTTTCCAACTCTCTCTCGTAAAAAAGGTGACGTAATTCGTAGCAAAAATGGCAATGAGCGCATTTCTTCATTTGGCCAATGGCACATATCTGCATCTGAAATGGAGCCGGGAGATTTAGATTCACAAATTAGTGAAATACTAAATGGGCTTAGCTACAACATTGATAATTGGGTTTATATTGCAGACAATTACAAAGTTGATATGTTTTGTGGTTTATTCATGGAGCAACAAATGGAAGGTATTGACCTAACTCCTGATACATTGTTCAAATTAGGGCAACGGAAAATAATACTCGATTTGGATATATACGGCCCAGATGAACCAGAATAAAACACATAACCAGGCCATCTTGCGGATCTCCGTTTTCTGTCACCTTTTATGCAAAGAAACGCATAAAAGTCGCCATCAAACTACGACCGCAAATGGCGGCGTTATGTGAAAAAAGTGGCTCCATATGAAATTTGAAGATTTAAATCTACACGATGCTACAATAAATTCGGTTTCGTACTTATGGGAAGGTAAGACTCTGACCGTAAATGGAGAATGTTTCAGTAAAGAAAAAGGTAAGTCTGTTGGTTTCGCTCTAATTTTTAATGCTGTAACTTGTGTTTCACTTCCGCATCAAGAGGAATGGGGTCCATCATCCAGTATAAACGGTACAAAATTTTCGGCCCCAACAAAATACAGTATTGAAATACAATCCGGCGATGTAATTGCCATCGAAGCAGCGGGTTTCAAATATAGTGCGTAAATCACATAACAAATTGCTCCTGCTGACATTTTTTCCGTTGCTTCTTTTGTGCGTGATCGCACAAAAGCATCCACTCCAAAAATGCAGCAGAGCAAGGCGTTATGCATAGGTAATTGATTTCATGAACGTTATATTAAATACGATAATGATTTACGCCAAAGATATGAAAAAGACAGCAGATTTCTATGCAAAGTATTTCGATTTGGAGGTAACTGGAGAAATATCCGAAGGTTTAATCCAGCTGAATTCATCATCAGGTGGCACGACCATCCTTGTTCATCAGGCTGCTAAAGCTGTTAAGCTAGGGCAGTCAGCAGTAAAGCTCATATTTAGTGTCAAAAATGTTGAGGATTTTAAAATTAAAAGTGCTGGTAATAAAACTAAATCAAAAACCAAGGCAGTAATAATTCCAATTGTGGTCAGTAAACCAAAATTTCGTAGTGGTATAAAATTAGAAAAAGTAAGTACACTAAATTGAGCAGATAAGATAAAAGAAGTGATTATTATCGCTTTACCAGATTCTTGATAGGTTTCTAGGAGAGCTTGTTTTACATCCATAGACTTAATTCGCCGAAAAAAGCCTTCAAAGATATGGATTGTATCATCAACAGCAATACCAACAGTTATAGAAGCAATCATGGCCGTTCCAATATCTAACCAGATACTGAAAATCCCCATAATTATAAACATTGCTAAAACAGGAGCTAAATTTGGTAACATACATAATGACGAGTTAATTAATGATTTCCATAAGATTGCCATCAAAATAAATATCACTATAAAACTAACTCCCACACTTTTAAACAGATCCGCCATAATTAAATTTTCTTGATCAGAGAACATCTTCCCGTTTCCAGATAAGGCCCAAGAATATTCAGAAAAATCCATAATTTTTATTTTAATTTTTCTAGCCCAAAAAGTAAGAGGTCAAGCATTTGATAATTTTCAAGCATCAGAAGAATGTCATGAAAATATTGCTGCTCCAGCTAATTTTGAGCATGAAGAGAGAAAAGAGGTGATTGATGCTGTTTTTAGCTATCTATCGGTGGGAGGAGGACTTTGTTCAGGAACTCTAATTAATCGTAATATTGATGATGGTTCGTTAGGTTATTATTTTGTTACAGCTTGGCATTGCTTAGATGAGACAGATTTTGATGCAGTGCATCAGCTGTATTTTAATTTTCAAAGCAATACAGAAAATGAAGGTTTAATGCCTCTAACGAATCGTGGTGAAACTTTTAATCAAAGTAACTTAAATACTTTTCCGTCAGTTCAAGATGGTTATGAATACTTACACAGAACCCGCTTAAGGCTAGTCGAACAGAGTTCTGCTTATTTAGGAGATTTTGCTTTAGTAGAGATATTGACACCTTTGCCACCGCATTTTAATTTTACCTATGCAGGATGGGCTCCGAGCCGATTTTCGGCTGGCTTTCCTGTTTCTCTATGGTCTTTAATAGAGCCTATTCCTACTAAAAATGTGATGGTACATCATCCTGTTGGGGATATAAAGAAAGTAGCAGGCTTTAATAATTTTGCTTATATGGAAAATCCTGCGGCTACTACTTGTTATGCTGTTACGTCAGTAATAGACGCAATTTCGACTCTTTTTACAGGAGGCAATGCTATTAATACTTCTTCAATTTGTCGATTCGTAGATTATCCATGGATGCATATTCCTAGATGGACTTATGGTGTAAGTGAAGGCGGCTCATCTGGAGCTGGAGTATTTAATCCATTTAATGAGTTGATTGGCACTAATAAAGGGCAGTTGTTTAGAGATGATTTTATTGATGCTGTTCAAGATGCTGGTGCTGGTGATTTACGAGAATTAGCTCTTGAATTTATAGACAACCCTGATAATTTTGGAGGAGATGAAGCACTTCAACTTGCAGCCAACCTTCTTGTTCGAACGTTTCCTGGAATATTTTTTCAAGCAACAGTAGAAGGAGTATGTGATTTTCCTGTAATGGGTAGTGTGGGGAAATTTCACTGGAATTATCAAAACAATACCGTTCGGAATACCTTGAATCCTACTGGTGATATATGGGTAGATATTAATGGAATGCCTTCGAGGAAGATTGATTGTTATGAGCAATTACAACTACCTGGAGCAGCAGGTGTTTCGGGACAGTATTTTCCTGCGAAGCATTATCAAGATGAAAACAAGGTGGTCTTACATGCTCAGAACGAAATAGAAACGGATGAAAATAATCCGATTAATGTTTATTCTGGGGCAGAATATGAGTTGAAAGGAAGTTCTATTAAGCTGACGTCTGGATTTAGAATAGAAAATGGAGCTAGGGTATTAATGAAAATTGAATCTTGTGATATAGATAAACGAAGAGAGTTGACACCTAAAGAAAAAGCTAAACAAAGAAGTCTAGCTATTCATGTTCCTCAATATAAGGAGTTTGATATGTCTAGATATGCAGATATAAGTGATAAGGCTAAGAAAAACCAGTTTATTGAAAGTAGCCGATTAAAAATTTACCCAAATCCAAGTAATGGAAATTTTACATTAGAGTTAGAAAACTTTTCAAATGAATCAACTGGTACAATATTAAAAATAGTCAATGTTATAGGTCAAGTAGTTTACACTGAAACTATCCAAAGCACAAGAACAATGCTTCATGCAGAAACGCTTGCAAATGGTATTTACTACTTACATTTGAATACAAATGGCGAAGTTTACACTCAGAAGATTGTCATCAATCAATAAATTCAGATAAAACATTCTAAGAAACAAAAGCTCCATAGGTTTTACTTGTGGAGCTTTTACTTTATTTTATCGAAAAAAATACGTCGAATAGGTCGCTAAAATATTGGTTTTTCAACGAATTAATCAACTTTTATTTTTTGAGTTGGACATTTACAATATATTATTGCACAAAAAATCATATATTTGCGCTGTTTTTCGCCTAGCGGAATGCAATTCTAATAAAATATATTGGACTCTTTTTATGAATTTTAAGAAAAGAATAAATACTCCAACTATTATTTTTTAAAAAGAATTAGAACTCAGATTAATAATTGTATAGAAAGTAAAGAGTTATGCAAGGAAAAGGTTTAATCAGGTTTTTCCTGATTTTTATGTTGATTTTAAGTGTTTATACATTTGCGTTATTTTTACCTACTAATGTGGTAGAAAATCGTGCAGAAACGTATGCTAGTCAACAAGTTAGTAGCCTACCAGAAGGAGAAAGAGAACTCGCAAGAAGAACATTCAGACAAAAATATTTAGACTCTATGTCTAATGAAACTGTATTGAATGTTGGTTTCAGAAAGTTCAACTACATGGATTTAAAGAAACAACAGTTAGCTTTAGGTCTGGATTTGAAAGGTGGTATGAGCGTCGTAATGCAGGTAGATTTGAAGGACTTAGTTGTTCAATTATCTGATAAGAGCGAAGATGAGAATTTTTTAAAAGCTTTAACAAAAGCAACGGAAAATCAGGTGAATTCACAGGATGATTACATTACTTTGTTTGTTAGTGCCTTTAGAGAAATTGCACCTGATGCAAAGTTAGCTCCTATCTTTCAGAGCGAATTGCGTGAAGAAATTACTTTCGAAACTAGTAATAGTGAAGTTGCGTCTATTTTGCGTGAAAAAGCAAATGAGACAGTAGGTTTGACTTTTACTCGTTTGAAACAACGTATTGACAAATTCGGTGTAACTCAACCAAATGTTTCTTTAGATGAAAATACAGATAGAATTTTAGTTGAATTACCAGGTGTTGAAGATGCGAAGCGTGCGAGAGATTTACTACAAGCTACGGCGGAATTAGAATTTTTTGATACTTATCGTATCTACGAAATTCAAGACCGTTTGGTGAATGGTAATACTCGTTTGAAAGCTAGAGCAGCAGCACTTAAAGGTGATACTTCGGCTACTGACGTTGCAACTCTTGAAGATTCTTTGAATTTATTGAATGCTAATCGTGGACCATTATTGTCTAAGTTGAGTTTGAATGGTCAAATTCAAGCAGGACAATATGCTTTCCAACGATGTGTAATCGGTATAGCAAATGTAAGTGATACAGCAGAGATTAATAAAATGTTGGCTTCTCCAGAAGTAAGTGTACCTAGAGACTTGCGTTTCTTATGGGATGCAAAAGCTATCAAAGACCAAGAAACTGGTTCGTCAACAGATGATATATTATTATATGCAGTTAAAGTTCCTTCAAGTGGAGAAGCTTTATTGCAAGGTGATATGATTAGTACAGCAGGTACTGACCTTGACCCTGAAACGAATGCTTACACAGTATCATTGGGTATGAAACCTGAAGGTCGTCAAGTATGGGCGCGCATGACGCAAGCTGCTGTTGGTGAAAACCGCGAAGTGGCTATCGTTTTGGATAATGAAGTAGTATCTAGTCCTTCTGTTCAGTCTGCGATTACTTCTGGAAATACTCAGATTACAGGTAATGTCACACCTCAAGAAGCA
>CAKZLT010000536.1 GCA_937127195.1 uncultured Saprospiraceae bacterium | reverse complement strand
AATATATAAAATTTTGGAGCAAAACGAATTGGTAAATCAGAACGAAGACCGTATCATTTCTTTATCGGGAATGTACAAAGAGTATTTTTTGGATTATGCTTCTTATGTAATATTAGAGCGCGCAGTACCAGGTATCGACGACGGATTGAAGCCCGTTCAGCGTCGTATTTTGCATTCTATGCGAGAAATGGATGATGGTCGTTTTCATAAAGTAGCCAATATTATTGGTCAAACGATGAAGTATCACCCGCATGGTGATGCAGCAATCGGCGATGCTTTGGTTGGACTTGGGCAAAAAGATTTGTTGATTGATTGTCAAGGAAACTGGGGAGATACACGAACGGGAGACCGCGCGGCAGCAGCTCGTTATATCGAAGCTAGATTGACCAAATTCGCTTTAGATGTGGCATTTAACCCAAAAACGACGGAGTGGCAACTCTCTTATGATGGTCGAAATAAAGAGCCGATGGGCTTACCGATGAAGTTTCCGTTGGTGCTTTCGCAAGGTGTCGAAGGAATCGCAGTTGGACTTTCTACCAAAATATTACCGCACAATTTTATCGAATTGATTAAAGCGTCGATTGATATTCTGAATGGTAAGAAAGTAACGATTTATCCTGACTTTCCAAACGGTGGTTCTGTTGATGTTGAAAATTACAATGGCGGGCGACGTGGCGGAAAAGTGAGAGTAAGGGCAAGTATCGAGCAACTCGACAAGAAAACACTAATTATTCGGGAGTTACCTTTTGGAATCACTACGACTTCGCTGATTGATAGCATCTTGAAAGCCAATGATAAGGGTAAAATCAAGATTAAAAAGGTTGTTGATAATACTGCTAAAGACGTTGAAATATTAATAGAGTTGGCGCGAGATGTATCGCCGCAAGTAACAATTGACGCACTTTATGCCTTTTCTTATTGTGAAATGTCGATTTCTCCGAATGCTTGTATTATTATAAAAGATAAGCCACATTTTATTTCCGTAGAGGAAATTTTGGATGCTTGTACCAATCGAACGCGCGAACTCCTCAAATGGGAATTGCAGATTAAAAAAGCAGAATTAGAGGAAAAATGGCATTTTGCGTCGTTAGAAAAGATTTTTATAGAACAAAAAATATATCGCGACATTGAAGAATGTGAAACATGGGAGGAGGTGCTTATTGCTATTGACGAAGGCTTAAAACCTCATGTCAAGAACTTCAAACGTGCTGTGACTCAAGATGATATTATTCGCTTGACGGAGATTAAAATCAAGCGTATTTCTAAATTCAACACCTTCAAGGCGGATGAATTAATTCAAGGAATAGAAGCTGATTTGACGCAAGTTGAATATGATTTAGCGAATATTGTGGCGTTTACTATTGCATTTTATCAACGATTATTACAAAAATATAGTAAAGGACAAGAGCGCAAAACTAAAATTACAACTTTTGATACAATACAAGCAGCCGCTGTTGTAGCTAATAATGCTAAATTGTATGCAAATTTGAAAGAAGGTTTCATTGGGCATAGCTTAAAACGAGGCGAAAATGTCGAAACAATTTGCGAATGTTCTGATATTGATGATGTGATTGTCTTCAAAAAAGATGGTAGTTATCTCGTTACACGAATAGCAGATAAGCAATTCGTAGGTAAGAATATTATTCATCTAGCGATTTGGAAAAAAGGTGATTCTCGCACCACTTACAATGCGGCTTATTCTGACGGAAAAACAGGACGTAGTTTTATCAAACGTTTTCAAGTTACCGCAATCACAAGAGACAAGCCATATAATATTACACAAGGAACGCCTCGTTCTAGGTTACTCCATTTTTCTGCACAACCAAATGGCGAAGCAGAATTAATAAAAGTACAATTGACACAAGGTTCGAAAGCAAAAATTAAGATTTTTGAATATAATTTTGCGGATTTGGCTATAAAAGGTCGAACATCAAAAGGAAATTTATTAAGTAAATATCCAGTTCAGAAAGCTACTTTTCTCTCTTTAGGAAAATCGACTTTGGGAGCAATGAAATTCTGGATGGATGAAGTTACTGGACGCTTAAATGATAGTGATAGAGGACATTATTTAGGTGCTTATGATACAGGAGACTCGCTTTTGGTGATTAGTAAGAAAGGAAATTATCAATTGACTGAGCCTGATTTGATGAAGCGATTTGATGTAAATGATGTTGTTCATATCTTTAAGTATAATCCAGATGATATTATTTCATTAGTGTATTATGATGGCGAGCGTAAGGAAACTTTTGTTAAACGTTTTCAGGTTGACACCAAAACGCTGGATACACCTTATACTTTTATTACGGAACATCGAAGCTCTGAATTGTTGTTCGTTTCAACGAATGCAAAGCCGAGTGTAACGTATTCTGTTCGTATAAAAGGAAAAACGACGCAAGGCGAAATTGACATTTTGGAGCAAACAGAGGTTAGAGGTCGTTCTACTTTGGGGTCTAAATTTAGTGCTTATAAGCTCAAAAATGTTAAGCTCATTCCGCAAGAGGAAGAAAAGCCTGTGGAAACTGAGAAAGAAGCACCTAAAAGTATAAAAGAAGAAGATAATAATCCAAAGCTATTTTAAGGGTTTTATAATTTAAGGGAGTAGGAAATAGAAAATGCTTCAAACCTTGCTTTAAGGTTTGAAGCATTTTTTTATAAATTGTTACTATTGAACACCACTGAAAAATGTTTTAATAGATAATTTAAAAGGCTACCAATAAAAGTATCTCTGTTCTCTTAGCGCACAGCGCGGTCTTTTAGTCTCTTTTCTGAATAGTTACTATAAATTTTGATATTTAATTAACCCTTTCTTATAATCTTAATCATTTCTAATAGAAGACACAATTTACTAGCAAAATCCTAATGAATTCTAATTATTATTAGTAATTTGCAAATAATCATTAAATTAAAATTTGTTCTTTCAAATTTTAATTTAAAACATATATATCAACCATTATTTTTTACAGATAAAATTTCTTGAATCGAAGCTCTTTTGAGGTTGAATTAAGAACACATATTTAAAAACAAATTATTCATGTCACTTCACACAAAAGTAATTTCCACGGGGGCATATCTTCCTCAAAAAGTCATTAAAAACGAAGATTTTGTTAGCCGTTCTTTTTTTAATAAAAAAGGAGAAAAAATGACTAAACCTACCAAAGAAATAGTCAAAAAACTCGAAGTTATTTCTGAGATTAAGGAACGAAGATACGCTTCAGACGATATTGATAATTCTCAAATGGCTTATTTGGCTAGTGAAAACGCTATTCAAAGTGCAGGAATTGACCGCGAAACTATCGACCAAATCATTGTTGCCCACAATTTTGGTAATGTTCCAAAAGGTGAAAAACATCTGGATACATTGCCCAATATTGCTGCTAGAGTAAAACAAAAATTGAATATTAAATCGGAAAGTTGTGTCGCTTATGACCTTTTATTTGGTTGCCCTGGATGGCTTCAGGGGGTTATTCAAGCACATTTGTACTTAAAGGCTGGAGCTGCAAAACGTATTTTGGTGGTTGGTTCAGATATTTTATCTCGATTGGTAGATGAAAATGACTTGGACTCCATGCTTTTCGCCGATGGTGCTGGCGCGACTATTCTGGAGTTGCAGTCTTCTGAAGAACCAACAGGAATTTTAGCGTTTGATACTATTTCTACTTGTCATACTGACGATGTTGATTACATCTATTCGGGCAAACGAATTGATAAATCAATAGAAGATGAAAGCATTTATTTTTTAAAAATGAATGGGCGTGGCGTTTATAAGTACGGGTTAGAAAAAGTGCCTGCTGCTATCAATGCTTGCCTCAAAAAAGCTGGAGTAAAAGTAGAAGAAGTTTCTAAATTTTTGATACATCAAGCGAATGGCAAAATGATAAAACAGATGGTTCAAAAAGTGTTTGAAGCCAATGGATTGGATAGTTATCCGCCTGAAGTATTGCCTTTATCAGTTAGCTTTATGGGAAATAGCTCTGTTGCAACTATTCCTACATTGTGGGATTTGATTAATCAAGGTGAACTAGAAGGACACGAAATTAACTCTGGTGATGTGATTGTTTTGGCATCTGTTGGTGCAGGAATGCACGCAAATTGTGTGATTTATAAAGCTTAACTATTCAGAAGCGAGAGGCGAGACCGCCTTACCGCTACGAGAGGCAAGATTAGGCGTGAAGCCGTTACAAGCCGTAACGCTTTTTTATAAAAAACCGTGTCAATTCTAAAAATTGACACGGTTTTTAATTTGAATACCTACTTAATCTATTCTTTAAACTTCTTCGGTTTCCTTTTTTGCAATTGGTAACTCGATAAAGAAAGTTGTCCCTTCTTGGTCAATAGAATCGAAATAAATCTGTCCACCTGCTTGCTCAATTATCTTTCTAGAAATAGCTAAACCTAATCCTGTACCAGAATTTTTGGTTGTAAAATTAGGTACAAAAACGGCGTGTCGCTTATCTTCTGGAATACCGCAACCATTATCAACTACTCGAATTTGAATATTATCACCAACATATTTCTCTAACGAAACACTGATTTTTCCTGCTCTATCATCAGGTACTGCCTGTATTGCATTTTTAATTACATTATTTAATACACGCATCAATTGCTCTTTATCACCAAACACCTCAAAAGATTCTTCATCCATTTCGAGTTGCATATCTACATCGCCATTTTCACTAAATAAATTGTAAACCGACTTAACTAAATCATTGATATTCAAGTATTCATTTTCGGCAGTTGGCATTTTAGCAAAGTTAGAAAACTCTGTTGCAATTCGTGCCAAACTATCAATTTGTTCTATTAAAGTTCCTGAAACGCGCTTCATTAATGGCCCTATTTCGTCTGGTCTCATTTGATATGCTCGCACCAAATATTGAATGCTTAACTTCATAGGAGTCAATGGATTCTTAATTTCATGCGCTACTTGTTTCGCCATTTCGCGCCAAGCACCTTCTCGTTCCGAAGTTGCCAGTTTGTTGGCACTGACTTCAAGTTCCGCAAGCATTTTATTAAATTCATCAATCAGAACTCCAATTTCATCTTTGGTATCCCAAACTACTTTTTCGTTCTTTTTGCCTAGTTGTACATTTCTTAATTTATCCTTTAGAACCGCCAAAGGCTTCGTAATCGAACTCGCTGTAACGAATGCTGCAATGAATGCAACGACCAATAAAAGTACATATACATTAAGCAAAACGCCTGTGAAATCTGCAATATCTTCATTAAAATCTCCCTGCTCTGAGTAATAAGGCAATCCAAGAAAACCTACATTTTCTCCTTTTTTATTTTTTACCGCAAGGTATGCCGCTCGATATTCGAGCGTTCCAATACGTTCTCTCTCTGTGAATTCCTTAAGTCCTTTTTGAGTCATTTTGAAGAAAGGAATGGGCGGCATTTGTTCTGCAACCAAACCTGTCTTAAAAATAGCTTCTTGAGATGCTTTAATTAATTGACCATTATTATCAAACAAATTCACATCTAATCGGTGAATTTTAGCTAATTCTTTTATATCTAATATATAAGTAGAATCTTTTGCATTCACTTTGAGCCAATAATTAGAAGAGGAAATAACACCTCGCCCCTTTCTTGATAGACGAGAAGCGTGATACTCTTCTGTGTCTGAACGAAAATAGAAGAAGGTCACCATACCTATTGTCAAAAACGTCAAAACGATAATAGCCAAAATCGAAATCTGAATACTATTATGCAAGGATGGTTTTGGTGTAAATGTATCTGTAATCGACTTCGGAAAAATGTTAGTTGTTCTACGAAGAATAACTAATATTAACAAAACCAATAGCAAGAAAATAAATACATAAGAAAACAATGATAAATATTGTGTTATTTCATTTAGCTCCTTTTTTACAACAACAACTTGACTCTCATCTGCTCTATAGATAAGATTTGAGTAACCATTTCGATTTTTTATAAATTGCCTTCCACTCTTCTCTGGAGCTTTATAAGATAGTGAATCTTCAAAAGGACCGCCTTTATCTTTTACTAATTTCCCATTTTTATAAACGGCATAATCGTAATCTAAACCCGTATTAGAAGTTAAACTTCTATCCGTCAAAAGTTCTGGATATTGATTAACTTCCTCAATATTTTTGGGTTCATACTGAATAACGACCGTTCCCCGTGGCAAACTAT
>CAKZLT010000535.1 GCA_937127195.1 uncultured Saprospiraceae bacterium | reverse complement strand
CCAACCGAGGCAAATAAGTATCCAGCGAATGATACGGAAACCCAGCCAAAGCTATATCAGAACCTCCATTGTTACGAGCCGTCAAAACGATACCCAAAATATTGGCAGCCGTAACTGCATCGGTATCAAAAGTTTCATAAAAATCACCTACACGAAACAACAATATAGCATTAGGATGCTTAGATTTGACTTCAAAATATTGCTTCATCAACGGTGTTACCTTCTTTGATTTCTTCTTTGTCGCTCTCTTTGCCAATGGATTTTTCTTTTTTATAAAAAATAAATATTATACTTCAAAACAGCCCCTAAAGATAAGATTTTGAAGTTCATTTTTCTGTTTTTAGTTATGAATTTTATTATTAGATTTTTTTATAAAAAGGTAAATGATAAGTTCTCTGTGTTTTTTAAAAATTTTCTCACTAAATTTAGGCTATTCATTTTAATCAAGGCATAGCCTATAAATAAATCATTATGCAAATGAAATTTTTACAAGTCAAAAAGTATTTATTCATTCTTTGCTTTTCACTATTTTCAGTGATTAGTTATAGTCAAACAATCAGTAATGTTATTATTAGTGCTAATCCAACGGATTGTGCTAATGTCACTTTCAATGTAAGCGGTACATTAAATTCATTAAGTTACTCTGTTGTTAGTTATAATCATACGATTACCAACGGGTTATTGACGATTAATATTCATTATAACAATCCATTTATTATTGTTCCTGCTTTGGGTTCTTTTTCAGATAACTATTCTATTGGAAATATTCCCGCAGGAAACTACAATGTAATTGTTAACACTATATTAGGGCCTACTGGAAATCCTATTTTTTCATCATCCTCTCTTGTACCAATGACAGTTACCTCTTGTTGTCCGCTTTCTCCAACTATTACACCTAGTGGCAATATTAGCAACCTTAGTGTTTGTGTTGGTGATACAATTCAACTGAATGGAAATGCTCCTGGCGCGACTAGCTTTAGTTGGATTAACAGTAACGGAGCAACGGTTTCTACTGATAGCGTTTTGAATACTGCTTTTTATGTTCATGGTATCAATACTTTTACACTAGAAGTCGGTGACGGGAGCTGTACTCAACAAACAACCATCAACTTGAATGTAGATACAATTCCAACTACTGATTTGGGATTAGATACAACAATATGTGATAATGCACCATTGGTTTTAGATGCAGGTGCGCAATCAATCAACACTATATTCAACTGGTTCAATTCTAATTCTAGTTCTTCTGTTTTACAAGTAGATACAGCGGGTCTATACAAAATCACATTGACTTCTGGAACTTGTGTTTTCACTGATAGTATTAATATATCTACCGTTCCAAGTCCAATCGTTATCTTAGGTAACGATACGACGATTTGTTTTGGTGAAAATATTATATTAGATGTGACAGCAGCAGGTAATGCGACTTACCAATGGTCAAATATTAAAACTACTTCTAGTATTACCGTAGATAGTACTGGCTTTTATGCTGTTACAGTAACTGACGGAAATGGTTGTTTCGATTCGGATGCTATTAATATAGTATCTAACCCACAAATCGTTATTGGTTTGAGTGATACAGCAACTATTAATGTGGCTGGAGATTCAATGACTTTAGACGCTGGAAGTTGGTCTAGCTACCTTTGGTCAACAGGCGAAACGACACAACAAATTACTGTTAGTACTTCAGGTATTTACTCTGTAACTGTAACTGATGCTAATAATTGTAGCAATTCTGACGAAATCAATATTACAGTCACGAATACGCAAAGTGTTACTATTGAAAATGTTCGTATTTATCCAAATCCAGCTTCTGATGTAGTTACTATTGATGCAACAGAATGGCTTCACCAAGTTAATTCTATCGAAATCTATAATCAATTAGGGCAACTTGTTCAAATCAAACATGGTCAAGCAGGTAACCAAATCAATGTTCAAGATTTGGCTAATGGCTTGTATATTATTAGATGGAAAACGGAAAGTAATGAAACTTTAGGTATTGCTAAGTTGATTAAGCAGTAGGTTACTGGTTTCTCGTTACTGGTTTCTCGTTACTGGTTTCTCGTTACTGGTTTCAAAAAAAGACGTTTACTAAACTTTGAAAGTTTAGTAAACGTCAAAATGCTTATTTATCCTGCTTTGCAAATACCTTCTTCAACAAGTCCGTAGTACGCGCGATAGGGTCTTTTCTGATAAGTCCTTCTTCTTTTTCAATCATGGTAAACAATCCATCCATTGCTTTTTGCGTAACGTAATCATTGATATCTGGATTGATTTTCTCCACAAAAGGAATCTTATTGTATCTATTAACAATATCATCCCAATAATCCAATGCTTTTACTTTTTTCAAAGAATTCATAACCACAGGATTGAATTTTGAATACAAAGCATCCGAAGTTGTTTTCCTCAAATAACTAGTTGCTGCCGTGTTATCTCCACCCATTAAGATGTTAGTCGCATCTGCAATTGTCATACTTCTGATAGCCGACACAAAAATTGGCTTCGCTTCTTTGGCTGCATCTTCTGCTGCACGGTTCAGTTTTTCGACCATTTGGTCTGTCAAACTACTCAATCCAAAATCTGCTAATTTCTGCTCAATTTTTTTGGCTTGAGGAGGAAATAATAGCTTGATTTCTTGATTTTTGTAATATCCATCCGTTTTAGATACTAAGTCAGCACCTTTAGAAATACCGTTGGTCAAGGCTTCTTTCAAGCCCATAGAGATTTGCTCAGTTGTCAATGCTTCTGTGCCACCTGCTGCCAAAACATCGGTTAATATCTTCATACCTTCTGGTGTACAAGACATCATTGGCAAACAAAGTAGCAAGAAAATGCTCATTTTTTTAATCATCATAAAACAATTTTTTTTCTAATCTGTGTGATTTTTTAAATAAAAATATACAGTATTGAATAACTGTACTTTCACAATATTAATAATATTATATTAATAAAGGTCAGTATATAGACGACGAAAAATGTAAAAAGTATATGCTTCAACTATAACTTTAGTCAAATGTTAACATTTTACTACGATGTATCTTTGAAAATTGCTTTCAATAAAGCCGTTTTTATGAGTCGGGCGACGAGGCTCATCGCGCTACGTTCACTTTTGATACGGTGTATTAACTATTCAGAACAGAGACTAAAAAACCGCGCTCCGCGCTAAGAGAACAGAGATACTTTTATTGGTAGCCTTTTAAATTATCTATTTAAATGTGTTCTTCAGCGATGCTAAATCGTAGTGCCTTTTTAATAAAAAAAACCTACTCTCTTCATAGAAAAAAGTAGGTTCTTAAAAAGAATAATTGACAATTTTATTTATTTCACAGCACGTTCGTTTAGTGTGATAGAAAAATTTTCGGTATTCATAGTTGCTTCAATACCAATTGGAAAAGTGAAATTATTGGATATGTGTCCAAAAGATAAACCATAAACAACTGGAATGCCTAAGTTTTTGAATCTATCCATCATCGTTTCTTTGAGAGAAAGCGAAGTATCATTTGGTTTTGCTTCACAATCACTAAATACACCTAAAACAATTCCTGCCGCCTCTTTGAGTCCGCCAGCCAGTAAAAGTTGAGTAATCATTCGGTCAATTCGATATGGTTTTTCGCCAATGTCTTCTAAGAAAACCAACTTATCTTTCATTTCTAACTCATAAGGCGTTCCCATCAGAGAAGAAACAAGCGTCAAATTTCCTCCAACGATTTTGCCCTTAGCAATACCTTTACTAATAGCATAAGGTTTAAAAATGGGGTCATCTTCGCCTAAGTTTTCTTTCGCATAATCTATTTCATACTCCTTTTTTGGAGACATTAATAGGCTTGTAACGTGTCTAGTTGTATAATCCGTAAAGGTTGAAGCACCTACTGGCCCATGAAATCCAACTAAACCTGTCTTCAAGAAAATACCGTGTAGAAGTGCTGTTACGTCACTATAACCGATGATTACTTGTGGATTTTTTTTAATCATTTTATAATCTAACATCGGTAAAATTCGGGCAGATCCATAACCACCTCGAACGCACCAAATGCCGTCAATATTCTTATCTGCAAACATTCTATTGACTTCGGCGGCTCTTAGTTCATCCGAACCTGCTAGGTAACCTTTTGTGGCAAGAACATTTTTCTCATTATAAACCAATTGAAAGCCCATGCCTTCCAAATTTTTGATGGTTTGCTGAAAACGATTGAGCGGAATGGGGCTAGAAGGAGCTATCAGACCAATGGTTGCTCCAATTTTGAGCCGAGAAGGTTTGATTATTTTCCGTGGAAACTTCTTACAAATAGCATCTTTGGGTGGAGGTGTCATTGCCATCAAAGGTAAGCTTGCTGCTGTTCCAATAGCTATTTTATAGAAATCTCTTCTTTTCATATTTTTGATAGTAGTGTTTGTTTTGCTAACGGCAAAGATTGTAATTAAGAAGTAATTAATCATGACAATTTTTCAAAGATTTGTGACTACTTAAATATATGTTTTTAACAAATATTAAATATTAAAAAAGCAAAAACATCTGATTAACAAATAATTACACATTAAAAAATATTACTTTTTGTAACATTTAAACAGTATCTTTGCCACTTCAATTATTATTTCTTTTTTTTCCTAAATATTTATTAATATTACAATCATGTAATTAGTTAATACTTTATTAACTATCTTTTTATCCAAAAAAATGTAAATACCATGAAAAATGTATTTTTAGTTTTCTCTTTTATTTTCCTTTCTAGTGCTTGTATGCACGCTCAAACCTTTATGCACTCAGGCGGTATTGGTTTTCATTATTTATCTGTAGAAGATGAGACTGGCTATAATCCAGGAGCTTCTATATTATATGGACTTGCTTATGAAGCAAGGCTTAATGTCAAAGATATTAGTGATAATATGTCGGTTTCGGTTTCTTCTCTACCCTTAGCAGGTATTGACTTACAATTCCAAGCAGGAGTAGGAGGAACAGGAAGTTTTATTGTTGATATTCCAGTAATGGTCGGTTTAAACTTTGGTTATTTAGCAACCGAAGAATCGGAGGCTGCAATAGGTGGTACAATTAATGGTGGCTATGGTTTCGCTATTGGCGGTGCATCTGGCTATTTTTCTGATTCAGGAGGTTTCATCCACGGACCAGTAGTTAACGCAGGACTTCGTTTTAACAAAAAAAGAGATTTTGGTGTTAGTGCGTCATTTATGCCTAGTATGAGAGCCGACGTAAAAGGAATGGCTATTCGTTTGAATATCCTTTATCAACTGTAATCGTTATACCTTAAAAGTAAAATAATAGGCTATCTAATTTTTATTAGGTAGCCTTTGTTATTTCTACTAATTCTTGCATTCTTTTAATTGCTTTTTAAGTTTAGCATTCTCTTTTTCCATAGCAAGCATTTGTTCTCTAGCACGATTGTTCTCTTCTCTTGCACGATCGTTTTCTTCTCTGGCAATTTTTGCTTGCCTTATAGCTTCACTTAGTCCTCTTTCAGCCATTTCACGGCATTTTTTAGTTTGAACTAAATATTTTTCAGCACGTTTAGTTTCTTCCTTTGCTATGCTTCTTGCTTTTCTTAATTCTTCTTGAAGTGTTAAGACATCAATAGGTAAAGCTTCTTCTCTTTTATGTTTGCTAATGATTTGGTTTAAAGTTTTACTCACCGTATCTAAATTAGTTGTTAATTCTTTTATTTTTTGCTGTAAAATTTCTAGTTCGTTAGTTAATTGTTTGTTTTCAATATTGAGTTCATCACTTGTTTTTTGAGCATAACTACTTAATTGTATTAGGTTTAAAATTAAAGCTAGAATTAGTACTTTTTTCATGATTTGAGATTTTTTAAAAAAATATTTAATAATTTTTTCGTTTTCTACAAAAAAAAATCTTGTTCTATGCAAAAATATCTAAAAAACAATTGCGATCCAATTCACTACACTGTAAAAGTTTTCTTATAATTTAAAAGCTAACGTAGCGTGACGAACTTCGTCGCCCGTCTATTAAAAGCGGCTTTTGTTAAGTGGCAACGAAAAATTAAACAACTTTTGATACCGTGTATTTACATCAACTGTCATTTGTTAGCTTTCTATTAGACTTTATTCTAAATAATTTTGTATGAAGCTAAATTATCTTTTGGAACTACTCTTCGTTGGCAAAATACTCATTT
>CAKZLT010000534.1 GCA_937127195.1 uncultured Saprospiraceae bacterium | reverse complement strand
ATGTGCTTAAACAAGTTTTACTTGAACTTCAACAATTACCTAGTCTTTCTAATTTTGCCTTAGCAGGTGGTACTAATTTGGCGTTTCGTTTTAATCATCGCAAATCTGTTGATATAGATTTATTTTGTCATGATATTATTGGGGTTGATGGTTTTTCTAAAATAGAAAAAGAATTAAAAAGTCATTTCGGAAAAACCTTATTAGGTTTAGATTATCCTTGTAAAGAAAACGATCAATATGTGTTTTTAAGATGTTTCATACAAAAAGAAGAAGAAACAATAATTGACAATTAATAGTTTATAGCAAAAAGTAATCATCAAAGCCAAAAAACTTTGATGATTACTTTTTTGTTTTCGTATTATTGATGTGGATTTTTTTTTATAAAAAAAGTAAAAAATGAAAGTAGGTTTATTCTTTGGTTCGTTTAATCCGATACATGTTGGTCATGCGATTATTGCCAATTTTATGGTTGAGCATACTGATTTAGAGCAAATTTGGTTGGTTGTTTCACCACATAATCCGCACAAGAAAAAATCTACACTTGCCAACGATTACGAAAGATTACACATGGTGAATTTGGTGGTTGATGACAATCCTAAATTAAAATCATCAAATATAGAATTCAATTTGCCCAAACCATCTTACACGATTGATACTTTAACTTACTTATCTGAAAAATATCCTTCTAATGAATTTGTATTGATTATGGGAGGTGATAATTTGGCTACTTTACACAAGTGGAAAAATTATGAGCAGATTTTGGAATACCATCAAATCTATGTTTATCAACGCCCAAGTTATGAATTGGGCGAGTTGGCAACACATCCAAAAATTCAGTTATTTGAAGCACCTTTGATGCAAATTTCCGCAAGTTTTATTAGAAAATCGATTAAAGGAGAAAAGTCAATTCGATATCTTGTATCTGATAAAGTGTATGAATATTTGGAAGGCAGTTCTTTGTATAAATAATGAAAAGTAATTACCTCAAAATTATAGGGTGTAATTCCGTTTTTCGCTTATAATGAAAAATAGCTTTTAGAATGAATGAAGAATTGTTAAATATTGAATATGTAAACTGGATAACCAGCCTGAAAGTGAAGATTCGTAAAGCATAAAATAAAGTTGCTTTTTCAATCAACTCTCAATTATTAGAATTGTATTGGGAATTAGGTAGAGAATTAGCATTACGACAAAAAGATACAAATTGAGGAGTAAATATATTGAAAATACAGCTAAAGAATTGAGGTCTTCTTTTCCTCAAATAAGAGGCTTTTCAAGAAGAAATTTATATGCAATGAGGCAATGGTATCTATTTTATTCGCAAGAAAATTAATTTATGCCACAAGGCGTGGCACAAATTCCTTGGGGACATAATAGGTTAATAATAGCAAAAATAAGGTGAAGTTGACCAAAACTTCACCTATTATCATTAAAGGCATTAAGAAAATAAAGCCTTAATACTCAGGCTTTATTGCTATTTTTTTACGCGACTTCTTCAAAATTGTTCGATTCAAATCGGATAAATCTATTTTTTTATAAAAAGAATCGCTAAAAAAGCTAATTACTGGGATTTTTATCATTAAAAAGTGATAGTAAATTTGTTACAACTAAAAAAAACGCTAATTTTGCCCAGCGTTTTAAAAAACGACCTAAAATGGACAATTTGAAAGCGTATATCATTCCTGTAAAAGGATTAAAAGAAGGTATCCGTCAATTTGATTATCAAATAACTAGTTCTTTTTTTGACTTATTCGTTGACTCTGCCATTAAGAAAGGTAAAGTTGATGTAAAGCTAATATTCGATAAACGTCCAAGTATGTATGTAATGGACTTCGAAATAGCAGGAACAATAGGTTCAGAATGTGATAGATGTTTGGAAGCAATTGATTTGCCAATAAAAGGCATTCAACAATTGATGGTAAAGTTCAGTGAAGAAGAAAGGGAAGAAGAGGACGACATTATTTACATTCATCCAGAAAGTTCTCATTTCAATGTGGCAAAGTATATATATGAACTCGTTCATTTGAGTCAGCCATTAAGAAGTGTAAAGCCCGAATGTGATGAGTTTCCTGAAGATTGCCCAACTAATTACTTGAATGATTTAAAAGTGGAAGAGGAGGATAGTGAAGAAGAGGAGGAATCTAATTCTAATTCTATCTGGAATGAGTTAAATAAATTTAAGAAATAATCATAGATTAAAATATTGAAAAATGGCACATCCAAAGAGTAGGATTTCGAAAATGCGTAAGCGTAAACGTCGTACGCACTATAAAGCAGACGTACCAAATATCTTGACTTGTAAAACTACAGGAGAAGCACACCTACGTCATCAAGCATATATGCACGAAGGTGACTTGTACTATAAAGGACAAGTAGTAATTAAAGGTGATGTTGAAGAAACCGAAGAGTAGGTAAGATTTCTTTTAAATAGGATACACCATCTTTTCAAAAGTCTTAATTTATATTTAAAGCTCCCGTAGTCAATCTACGAGGAGCTTTAAGTCGTTTTGTTCTGTGATTCAATAGTTATTTAAAGCTCCAATCATATTTATTCAAGCCTTGAATTGCGGTTCTTAGCAAATCAATACTTGCAATAATATCTTTTTTGTGTGCCATTTCGATAGACTGATGAATATATCGAGTCGGGATTGAAATTGCTCCAGCAATAGATCCGTCTTTACCTTTGAGTTGAATACCGTGTGTATCCGTTCCGCCGCCAGTTAAGATTTCAGGTTGCCAAGGAATATCATTTTCGTTTGCCATTTGCTTCAAAAAGGCAACCATTCTATAATCAGAAACAACCGAACCATCCATGATTTTAATTGCTGTTCCTTTACCAAATCGAGTGATTTGTTCGTGCGGCATAGAACCAGGTAAGTCATAAGCAATAGTTACATCCAAACCAAAACCGAAATGAGGATTGATAGTATGTGCAGCTACAGATGCGCCACGCAAACCAATTTCTTCTTGTACCGTAAAGACAGCGTACGTATCATAAGGAACTGTTTCGTCTTTTAGTTGACGCAACACATCTAGCAAGATATAAACAGACAAACGATTATCCAATGATTTACAATTGACACAATCACCCATTTCTATCAACTTACGTTCGCGTGTAATCGAATCGCCAACACTGATAATCTTTTCAACTTCCTCTTTTGGCAACCCTGTATCTATGAAAAAATCAGTTGTCGCCACAGCCTTTCTACGTTCTTCAGGTTTCATGATATGCGTTGGCTTTGACCCCATTACGCCCATAATGTCCTTTTTTCCGTGAACAATAACGCGCTGTGCAGTCAAGGTTTTAGCATCAAATCCGCCCAATGTGTGAAACCTTATGAAACCTTCATCATCAATATGGGTTACAATAAAACCAATTTCGTCTAAGTGCGCCCCAATCATTACGCGCTTATCTTCTGTTCCTTTTTTGAGCGCAATAACATTTCCCATTGCATCTACCGAAACTTCATCCACCAAAGGCGTTACTTGTTCGATAACAAATGCTCTTATTCTTTGCTCGAATCCAGATGTTCCTGGAATTTCGCAAATTGTACTTAATAACGGTATATTTATCATTTGTTCAATCTAAGTTATTTGTTTTAAATATATAATAGCATAAGTAACGTCCAAAAAAGAACTCGCCAAATCACGAAGTTATTTTTTCTCCGTTACTAAAATTTTGAAAGCATAAACAAAGGAACGAAAAGTTAATATAAAAAAGAAGTGATAGTTTTTTAATAGAATCTACCTTGAAAGAGCGTAAGAGATTTCTCAAAAGAGGCAATTTTGGAATAGTTACAAAGCATTTTTAAAATACTCTAAATATTTTTCTATTTTTACAAGTGTGAAAGATAAAGAAGACATATTAAACAATTCAGAAGAAACTCCTCAAGGGGAGAATAAGGTTCAAATGACTGATGTTCAAAGAGATAAAGTCTTTGATACAGAATTTTATCCGCATATCGACGCACTATATAACTTTGCATATCATCTGACTTATAACCAAGAAGATGCCAATGACCTAGTTCAAGAGACCTATATGAAGGCATATAGATTCATTGATAAGTACATTGTGGGAACTAATGCGAAAGCATGGTTGTTCAAGATATTGAAAAACGGATTTATTAATCAGTATCGAAAAAAGAGTAAGCAGCCAGCTAAGGTAGATTTTGAAGATATTGTCAACTATCAGGATACAGATGATGGTGCGCCACAAAATTATGTGGACTTACGACAAGAGATTTTTCAAGGAATGATAGGGGATGAAATTACCATCGCCATTAATTCGCTACCCGTTGATTTTAAGACGGTTATATTGCTTTGCGACATAGAAGGATTTACTTATGAGGAGATTTCAAAAATCATCGACATACCAATCGGAACCGTGCGTTCAAGGCTACACCGTGCAAGGAATATGCTTAAGGAGCAACTCAAATCCTACGCCGAATCGCTGGGATATATTGATAAAAGGTCTAAATAATCATCAATAATAAAAGCTAGATAAGTGCGCCTAATATAGGCTGTCATTTATTTAGCTTTTCTTGTTTAATCTTGTTTTTTGATTTTAAAAAATTCAAAAAATGTTAAACTTTAAAATTATGAATAGTAAAACGAGCAAAAGTCTTCCAACTCTGAATGATAGAGTCATCATGTACTTAGACAGTGAATTGACCAAGCAAGAAGAACGAAATTTGTTATTAGAAATCCAATCTAATCCACAATTAAAAGAGTTTTTTAATAAAGAAAAATCCTTTAGAGAGTTTATTCGTAATAAAGTTAATCGACAGAAAGTTTCACCCGCCTTAGTTCAAAATATAAAAGACAGAATTCGACAGAGAGCCATGTCTTAGGCTATTACCTAATATAGTCAACCAATATATTCCTATATTTTTATTCAAAAATTATCATAGTTCATTGGGGTATTTATTCCAAAATGATGCTATGTATAGATATACTTTTGTCTAATAAAAAAGACATTGAGTAGAAGAAATACAAAACTATCTGTATTGAAAGCTAATGATTGCCTTTCAATACAGATAGTTTTGTATTTTTGTCTAAATTTTTTTGGATTCTTTGGGAAAATATTCAAAGTATTATTTTTTATAAAAAAAGAACAATACTTTTCTAAATATATAAAATATGGCTCTTGACCAAATCGATGTAGGAGATGACTACTACAAAGAAGATGATAAACAAAAGGAATTACCTTCTCCCGAAAAAGAAATGACTTTCCTTGACCATTTGGAAGAATTGCGTTGGCATGTTATTCGTTCACTTCTTGCTGTTGTGATAAGTGGTATTGCCGTTTTTTTATCAGGTAAAACCTTTATCAATACGGTTATTTTAGGGCCAAAAAATGCAGATTTTTGGAGTTACAGAATTATATGTAAACTATCAAATTCAATTGGACTCGGTGACCAAATGTGTTTTACGCCAGTTCCATTTGATTTGATTACAACTGAGTTGGGAGAAGAATTTCTTTCTCACATCAAAATTTCTTTCATTTCAGGATTTATCATTGCATTTCCTTTCATCTTCTGGGAAGTTTGGAAATTTGTTCGCCCAGGATTGTATGAAAAAGAACAAAAAATAGTAAGAGGAATCGTCTTTATCTGCTCTATTTTGTTTTTTACAGGTGTTTTGTTTGGTTATTTTGTAATCGCTCCTTTTGCAGTCAACTTCTTGGCTGGCTACGATATTGGAGTAGTTACTTCTCCTCGACTCAACTCTTTTGTCAATTATATGGTCATGTTTACAGCACCTGCTGGGATGATTTTTGAATTGCCCGTAGCTGTTTATTTCTTAGCAAAAATGGGCTTAGTCACGGCTGATAATATGAAAAAATATCGCCGCCATGCGATTATAGTTATTTTATTAGTTGCCGCGATTATTACACCTCCTGACGTTGTAACACAGTTTTTAATTGGTATTCCTTTATTTATTTTATACGAAATCAGTATCAATATAGCTAGAAGGGTAGAAAAACAATTAGAAAAAGAAATGGAATCATAGAATAAGTGATGAAGATTAAATAGCTTTTGATAATTAAGGAAGTAGGCAAAAAAGAACCTACCAGTCTAACTTATTGTTTTTCATTTATACTGCGTTAAAAATACTCGCCTTAGCGATGCTAGGACTGCGTTTTTTGCCTTGTCTAAATAAAAGACAATGACGTTCTTTGTAGTAGGTTATTTATTGCCTACTCCCTAACATTTACTTTCGATTTTTTCAAAAGATGAAACGTTATACTAATAATTGTTTAGTGGTTCAACTCATAAGTAATTAACAATTATTTGTGAATTGAACCACTAGCATGATGACAAAAATTGTCGGACTTCTATTCTAAAATAGTTATAAAAAAATCAATTGGTGAATTTGAAGAATCAATGGAATAAGGATATTAGACTAAACTCTTTAAAAATTTCTAAAAAGAAATTTTTAAAGAGTTTTTTGTTTTTAATGGTATTATTTTTAATAATTGGGGGATGTTCTTTCTCGAAACACCTCAATAAGGAACGCCTCGACCCTTATCAGAAGAACCTAAATGTCGTTTATAAAATCATTCATCCCTCTTTTGAGAGTTCTCAATTATTATTACAAACACAGGCTAGTACTTATCGACTGGTACTAAAAGCATATAGTGATGCCAGCCGAAAGGAAATAATTTATGATGAAACTATTGCAATTAATGAAGGTAACAACCTGTTGAAATCATTTGAACTAAAAATCAAAAGAACAACTTACGTTTTGGAATTAATTTTGACAAATTTAGGAACAAATGAGGTTTTTAGGGATATTCAATATCTAGATAAAACCAGCGATAATAGCCAAACAATTTTACCTTATTTTGAAAATGAAAATCCTCTAGTTCAGAATTATATTTCAAAGGGAACATCATTGAAGTTTATACATACTGACCCCAAAATCTCCACCTTTTATGTTCGACACTATAAAGATAGCTTCAAACCTGCACATGCACCGCACATCAGATCGAGTCGAGCTTTCTTGCCAATGCAAGGAAATTCTACTATTAAGAAAATTAATAAAAATGAGCTTTATAAGCTTTCCGAAGCTGGTTTATATTTCATACAAGTAGATACTTTATCTAAATCAGGGCGGTTTATTAGTTGCTTTAATAATGATTACCCAAAGCTAACAGACATTAATGAATTAATAAAAAGTACTCGGTATATTACCAAAAATGTAGAATATATCGCCTTGAAAAAATCAAACGAAAAGAAAATCGCATTAGATGATTTTTGGCTGGCAAGAGGTGAAACAAAGCAAAAAAGTAGAGAACTAATCAAGACTTACTACAATAGAGTTCAATCTAGTAACTTGTTTTTTACAACCTTCAAAGAAGGCTGGAAGACAGATAAAGGCTTGATTTATATCATTTTTGGGCAACCTGACCGCGTTCAAAAATCTTACAATCAAGAATATTGGTATTATAGTAGTACTTCAAGGCGTGATGCAACGGAATTCTTTTTTATTAAAAAAAATGGTCAATATATTATGAATCGCTCGCCTTTTATGGAATATTATTGGAAAGCACAAATCTATGAATGGAGAAAGGGATTAGTAAAAAATTTGAGCTATTAATCAATCCTGTTCACTAAATGCAAAAGTCGAAAATACGAGATTCGTATTTTCGACTTTTTATGGATTTAATTCCGTTAAAAAAAAACGTTACTATTCAGCATAGTTGAAAAACGTTTAAAGAGATAATTTAAAAGGCTACTAATAAAAGTGTCTCTATTCTCTTAGCGCGTAGCGCGGTCTTTT
>CAKZLT010000533.1 GCA_937127195.1 uncultured Saprospiraceae bacterium | reverse complement strand
AAATTCTATAAAAAGAAGTTCCTAATACATATAAAAAACCATTCTCTACACTTCGATTGATACGGGTCAGGTAGAGTAAATTTGAGACCGTTGCTTTGCCATAATTTTGGGATAAAAAATACCAAAAAGAATGACCTGCCAGTCTTGCATCATCTTCAATCAAATCCTGAAAAGAGTTATATTTTCCGCTCAAAATACCATCTCGTAGCTTATTATCTAGTTCTGTATTCCATTCTTCTCCGACATAAGAAACCAACCCTTCGGTAAACCATTCTGGCAAATTCAATAAAACTGCATTCTGTACAATTTCTTGAATATTGCCGCCATACATCATGTAATTGAGATAAATTCGTGAAATTCCCTGTCGAATTTGCTCTCTCAAATGATTGTGATCACCATCAAAATAGACGAACATTTTATTATCTACAATATTTGTAATTCCTTTTGAATTAGAAAAAACTTGATTTTTTCCAATATTACTTTGCTTCAAGTCCGTCAAATCCGTATAAACCAAAATCTCAATCTTATCCGAAATACGATACTCCATCAAAGAACGAATTTCTTCGTGATCAAGTTCTGCCATTTGCACCACAGATTGACCAACATTTCGCCCCTCTTGATACCAATAAACTATAAAATTGCGCGTCTCATATTCCCACCATTCAAAGCCGTGATATTGCACTCGGTTTTTACCAAACTCCGTATTTACATTCTGAGCTTCCGCCAAAAAAGGAAGTGCTAGAACGCTCATCAAGCCAATTATTATTATTCTTAATTTCATATTTTGAATATTTCTTTTAGGAAGAAAAGCACGCTATTTAAGGTTTATTGATGTTCTTTGATAAAACCTCAAAATACTTTTATTCTATCTTTTAGTATGTTATTTTTTGAGTTTCTTTATTAAAAATAGCTATTTCTATCATATAAGTAGTTAAGGTTAAACAATTCACATCAACTACTTCAAATAAGGTATATTGAATTGTAAATCCTATTTTTTTATAAAAGCAATTTCCTGTATAACGAATGAAAATACATAATTGTAATATAAAACGAATAAAATCAATGGTATGTTTGTAATAGGTGAGATATTTTTAGTCTCGACAAGGGTAGAATTTTTTACTTTTTATAAAAACGACCTAGAAAAAACCTAAATCTTTGTTTTATACTTCTTCCATTTTGTTCTATATGATTTTATGTGGTCATTCAAGATGTTACCTACTTAATCTGATTATTTCTGGTTTCTAGATTCTGGTTTCTGCTACCGCTGTTTCGATTAACAGCGGTAGCAGAAACCAGAATCTAGAAACCATTTGAAAAAAGCGAAATTTTAGACAAACCACATAAAATCACAAAGAACCTTCCATTTTCTCAAAAAGCTCTCCTTCAAAATCGCTTTTTGATTCTATAAAAGTGCTAATACTAAAATTATTTACGCCTTCTCTTCTTTGAATTGATAGTTTTTCGAGTTGAACCAACTCCAATAAAGCCAAAAAACGAAAGATGGCATGAATTCTAGTTTCACAATTTTCAAAAAAGAACTCAAAATTTGCTGTTCCCTCAATACTCACAGTGTCCAATAAATAAGTTTGCTGCTCTTTAAGTGTATAATTATATTTTATTACAACGTGTTTTGGCTTTTTATTGTTCTCTTCCATTCGTCGCAAAACGCGCTCAAAGGTTTTGAGTAAACCAAATAGGCTCAAAGATTCCCATTCTGCATCAATCAAAGCTTTTCCAGCCAATTGTTTGAGTTCTTCACTAGCATTACCTCGTGGCTTTTTGGATTGTCGATGTGCTTCCAATTTTTTCAAGTCCTCAATGATGCTTTTATAACTCTTATATTCTAACAATCGAGCGACCAACTCTTCTCTCGGGTCGATTTCGTTACCTGCATCATCTAGTTCACGTCGAGGAATTAGCAACTTTGCTTTGATACGCATCAACGAAGACGCAACCAATATAAACTCACTTGCAACATCAATATTCAATGACTCCATCATATTGATATATTCCAAAAAATCATTAGTGATTTTGGCAATTGGTATATTATATATATCCAATTCATCTCTTTCAATGAAGAATAACAACAAATCAAAAGGGCCTTCAAATTGAGGCAATTTTATCGTATAATTCATAGTTATTTGATTTGTGACCGTTTTTTTTAGGTTAAAAAATAGACTATTTTAACACTTTCTAAGCTTTCTTTTTTTCAAAAAAATAAACCATCTCTTGATGAGGAATCCCATCTTCCAAATAAATTGGACTAGCGATCTGAAAGCCAAATTTTTCATAAAAACCTTTCAAATAGCATTGTGCGCCAATTCTAATTGGTATTTCACCGAATAGTCTTTTTAATTCTTTGATAGACTTTTCCATCAAAGCACGACCATAACCTCCTCCTCTTGCTGCACCTGAAGAAATGATTCTACCTATTGATATTTCGTTAGGATAAGACAAATCTTTAGGTATCAGTCTAGAATATGCTAATAATTCATTATTTTCGTTAGTACCAATTAAATGGAAACATTCAATATCTTTTCCATCAACATCCAAATAAGGGCAGTATTGCTCAACTACGAAGGTCTCTTGACGCAAAGCTAAAATACTATATAATTCTTTTTTTGATAATTCATCAAATGATTTACAAGTCCATTGTATCATAATATTTTATATTGTGTATAATGCTGATAATGACGTAAAAATGAGTTAAAAAATTTTGAATCGTGTATAATATTTATTTATTTTTGGTAAAAATTAACTATTAAAAGAAATTTTGTTCTAAGAATTTTAATAAAAACTTCAAAGAACGAAAAATTTTAGAGTTGTTCTATTCTAGAACAACTCTAAAATTTAGATTTTTTAAACAAAAACAAACATGACTATTAAAAACAATTATATTTCAACAAGTTTGAAATATCTAAAAAGTATGATGCAATTGCATTCTTTTAGAGTAAAATTAATAAAAGGATTTAGTCTTTTATTAATTTTTTCGTTGATGAGTTTTTCTTCTCCTACCAACAATTCAAATGTTCATAGCTTCGCTTTAAAAAGCATTGATGGTTCGAATATTAATTTGGGCGATTATAAAGGTAAAATACTTGTTTTGGTGAATGTTGCAAGTAACGGGCCTCTAGCCGTTCAGTATGCTTCTCTACAAAAATTACACACAGAATATAAAGATAAGGTAGTAGTTGTAGGATTTCCTTCTAATTCTTACCGCAACGAATTAGATACGGACAAAGAAATCAGAAGTTCTTGTCGTTCTAAGTATAAAGTCTCGTTTCCTCTTTCTACCAAAATAGATGTAAAAGGAAGTAACCAACACCCGCTTTTCAAGTATTTATCTAGTAAAAGCTTGAATGGTGTCATGGATGCACCTCCAAATATGGATTTTCAAAAGTATATTATTGACCAAAATGGCAATTTAATAACTACGGTAGAACCGAATAAAGATATTTATGATAGCGAAGCTATTGTTACTATTAAAGGATTGATTGGAGCGTAAATGTTTTATGAGTTGCGAGTTGTGGGTTAGCTTTTACATCATCGTCAATAAAAGCTACCCCACAACTCTAAGTATAATGAATGAGTTAATAAGAAAATCACTCTTGATAATCAAGGCATTATATAACCTTAGTAGTCAGTCAAGTTAATAGTGTCGGTACTTTTTGATAAAAAACAACCTTATGGCAACCAAGAATATAACGTTACTTTTATTATTCACTTTTCTACCGTTTTTGTTGTTTGCTCAAACAGATAAAAAGATTTTATCGCCCATCAAAAGATACAAAGAACAACAGCGCATCAAAAAGAAAATTGCACTCAATCATCTCACTGCATTACAAAATGGTGTTCTAATCGTTCGATATGAAACTTCTCGTAACAAATTAAACGCCTTGGAGTTAATGGTCAAACAGAAGCCAAAAAGTAAGCGTTTCAAAAGACTATTGCGAAAAACAACTAAAAAAGCAAAAGCATTACAAGAAGCAACTATAACCGCTTATACCGAATATTATACCTTTTCTAAAGTTATCTTCATGCCTGATACTTTATCGAATAAGCTACTTGCTGGAGTCCGAAAAGGGATTTTTGTAAATCAATATCTCGAAATTGACGAAAGTATTGAACTCACAGTCGATGATTTTTATATCACTTATAGCGGCTTCACTCCTGTCAGTACAACCTCTGGTATGGAAGCCTTACTTATTGCTGATAGTGAGAATAATCTATTAAAAGCACCTTTTCCGTATGCTACTAAGCTTAATACACTCTCAGGAACGGTCAATGCTGCCGATAAAGCTATTGAAATTGGTAAAATTGTGCAAAATCAGCAACGAAAGCTGGATGAATTTAGAATTAAACGAAAGTAATTTTTCTGATTTTCTGATAAAGACTCGCTGTATTTAAATCTTCCTTTTTTAAAAAACATCAAAAAAGTTATTTTTATATTTTTTAAAACTTTTTTGATTACAAACAATTCCTTTTTATTATCTTTGAGTATAATTACAAAAGTGGTTTTTTGACAATTTTTGTCAAAAATGCACGAATAAGGGAGTAGGCAATAAATAACCTACCACAAAGAACGACATTGTTTTTTATTTAGACAAGGCAAAAAACGCAGTCC
>CAKZLT010000532.1 GCA_937127195.1 uncultured Saprospiraceae bacterium | reverse complement strand
GAGCTTCGGTCCATAAAATGCGGCTTCCCCTGTTTCGATTACATAATCCAAATCTTTGGCAATAGCCGCTTTGATAATTGCCTTCTCTGCCTTTTCAATCAACATCGAAGGAGGTGAAAATCTATGACCATATTCATCCGACAATTCCTTGGTTCTAGCTAAGAATTTTTTTACACCATAGTCATTAATAAACTGCAATGCACCGCCTTTATGCACCGAAAAACCCCAACCGTGAATACTTGCAATATTGACTTCTTCAACATTATCAACTACACCACTATCCAAACAACGTAATGCTTCTAGCACTTGCGCAAACATCAAACGCTCCAAAATACCTGCTTGAGTGAGCGTAATGACATCATTTTTAAAATGCGCTTCCAAATCGCCCCAAAGTTGCTTCTTTCCATTTTCATCATAATCATAAAAACCTGCGCGGCTCATTTTGCCAGCTCTACCAAAATCTTGCACCATCTGACGCATCACTTCCAACTCCTTAGGATACCAATAAGGCTGAAAAATTTTCATCTTTCGTTCTTCAAACATCAATGTATTCGCAATCGAAATTTCGTCCATCATCGCCAAAGGACCTAGCTTCATACCCGCATTAATTGCTGTTTGTTCGATAACCACAGGCGGGCAACCATCTTTCAAAAGCGCAATCCCTTCGAGACCATAAGCTTCCATCACTCGCGTTGTAAAAAATCCGCGACGGTCTTGGATTACAATAGGTAATTTTTTTATTTTTCTAACAAAATCAATTGCCTTCGCCTTTGTTTCGTCAGAAGTCTGAATACCACAAATCACTTCAACAATGCGAGTTTCTTCGACAGGACGAAAGAACTTTAAACCTATAAAATTCTCAGGTTGAGAACTCGCTTTTGCCAATCTCGAAATAGACAAACTCGAAGTATTACTCGCAAACATGGCATATTCATCCATATAATTTGCAGCTTCTTTAATCACTTTTGTTTTCACAGAAACGTTTTCAAAAACCGCTTCAATCACCAAATCACAAGCTTCAAAATCACTCACTTTCGTTGTAGTAGCAATCTTGGAAAGCGCCTCAATAATCTCTTCTTTAGCTATTTTTTTATTTTCAAATCGCTTTTCCAAAACCCGTTTAGCCCTTATTTTTCCACGATCAGCTATCGGTTGCGAAACATCTTTTAATACGACATCCATACCTTCTAATGCTGCCATTGCAGCAATAGCCGACCCCATTTGACCAGAGCCAATTACCCCAATTTGCCTCGGTCGAAAGCGTCCAAATCCTTTTGGTCGAGCGATTCCTTTTTTTATAGCATTAATATCAAACCAAAATGCTTTAGTCATGTTTTTGGCAGAAGGATGCATAACCATTTTAGTAAAATAACGGCTTTCAAGGCGGTTTGTCGTATCAAAATTCAAAGAAAGACTATTGACCATTATATCCAAAATAGCCGTTACGGCTGGCAAATTACGTTTAAAACGTTTCATCATTTGCGCCGTCGTTTCCATTATCCATTGAGGTGTCGCATCATTATTAATACGGTTACTCAATCGTTCTTCGGCAGCATCCCAGGGCTGTTTTGCAAACGGATTAGTCTTAATCCAACGGCGAGCAGTTTCAATCAACTCACTTTCGCTATCCACCAATTTATCAATCAACCCCAATTCTAAAGCCTCTTTAGGGCGTACCAATTGCCCTTCTATCAGAATAGAAAGCGCGCGCTCAACTCCCATCAACCACGTCAAACGACTAATCCCGCCACCTCCCTGAATCAATCCTAGCTTCACTTCAGGTAACCCAAGCAATACGCCCGTTTTATTCAAAGCAACTCTATGATGACACGCCAAAGTCAATTCATAACCAATTCCCGTTGCAGTTCCGTTGATTGCCGCGACCACAGGCACTCCAAGGCATTCTATTTGCCTAAAAATACTTTTAAGTTCTTCTGTTTTTTTAAAAATAAAATCTGCATCTTCCCGCCTTGCTTCATGCAAATAAGACAAATCACCACCTTGCAAAAACTCTTTTTTACCCGATGTAATAATCACGCCTTTCAATTGTTTTTTTTCAATTTCAGATTGTAATTGCTTTAAAACAGGAATAAAAATTGGAGTAATTTTGTGGTTAATTATATTTCTATTTTGACCTTCCATGTCCAAAGTCAAAATCACAATTTTATCTATACCTTTTTGATATTTTATCATTTCTTTTAATTCTTGATTGCCTTTTTTTTCAAAAGCTATTCACTCATTGAAAATTAGCATCTTTCTATAATCGTAGTAACGCCCATTCCGCCGCCCATACAAAGCGAAACTAGACCAGTATTCAAGTCGCGACGCTCCAGCTCATCTAGTAAGGTACTCAACAGCATTGCCCCCGAAGCACCGACAGGGTGACCAAAAGCAATCGCGCCACCATTTACATTTAACTTATCAATTGGTAAATCAAAATCTCGTTGAAACTGTAAAACAGGTGCTGAAAAAGACTCATTCACTTCCCACAAATCAATATCATCAGCGGTCATATTTGCCTTTTTGAGTGCTTTTTGAGTAGCAGGAATAATTCCTTCGAGTGCAATAGTTGCGTTTACACTTGCACTTGCAGCGATTTTTATTTTTGCTCTTGGTATCAAACCTAATTGCTCCCCAATGCTTTTGCTGCCGATTAATAATAATGAAGCACCATCGCCATCGCGGGCAGAATTGCCTGCGGTATGCAAATGATGAACTTTTTCGATAGCAGGATAACGCATTTGAACAATCGCATCATAGCCATTTTTGCCGACGCGCTCAAAAGAAGCAGGTAGTTTTGCCAAAGTTTCTAAGTCCGAATTTGGGCGAACCTGTTCATCTTCTGCCAAAATAAGCATTCCAGAACTATCCCTAACAGGAATGATAGACTTATCAAAATAACCGTTTTGCATGGCGTGATATGCTCTTTGATGCGAAAGCAAAGCGTATTCATCTAGCTCCGTCCGTGTCATTCCTAGCTTAGAAGCTATCAAATCTGCGCCTATTCCTTGCGGCACATAGCCAATCTGAGTACTCACCATCGGATCATAAGACAATGGCCCGAGGTCGCTTCCCATTGGCACACGACTCATTGACTCAACGCCGCCAGCTACTACCAACTGTTCCCATCCTGAGCGTACTTTCATTGCCGCCAAATTAACCGCTTCTAGCCCTGAAGCACAATAACGATTGATTTGCATTCCTGTCACGCTACTATTCCATCCAGCATATAATACGCCTGTACGCGCCAGATTCGCGCCTTGTTCGCCTATAGAAGTAACGCAACCCAAGATAACATCATCAATTTTGGCGGTTGGTAAACTACTCCGACTTTGAATAGCGTCGAGTACTACTCTCACGAGGTCAATGGGTTTTACTTCATGTAATTCACCATTTTTTTTGCCCTTTCCGCGCGGAGTTCGAACGGCATCGTATATATATGCTTCTTTCATTTTTTGTGTAAAATCTATTCATGTTAAACCAGACTTTATAGACTTTAAAAATCTATAAGGTCTTTAATTTCGCTCTGGTTGGTAATTTAATTATAAATAGGATAATCTCCAAGTGTGTTCAAATGATAGTTCTTAATAGTTCTCTTTTTACTATTTTTACAAAAAAAATTACTCAGAAACCTATAAAAACCATTTCATGCACATTCAAACGTATTTCCAAAAACATTTCTTTGCTTATATTAAGCAATCTTACCGAATGCTTTTGATTATCATTCTCATAGATTTAATACCGCTTTTTGGTGTTTTATTTTGGGGGTGGGGAACGATGGATGCTGTTTATTTACATTTTTTTGAAACCTTAATTCTGTGTGTCATTACCTATTTCAAACTTCGACGCTCTGAACAGTTGATTGTTCTTCTAAAAAATCAAAAGATTCTAAATATGGATTCGGAAGGTTCAGAACAACAAGCAATGGTCTTACTCAAAAAAGGTACAAAATGGAGTTTTCGATTAGTTAGAAGGCTTTTTGCCTTTGTGTTTTTGGTTGTAAATATTCCGCTTTGCTTATTATTATTGATGCTCATGCTTACTTTGCAAGGAAAAGGTTTCTCTTTATCTGCCGTTTTTGGTTACAATGGCGGGCATACGGATTTGTTTGTAATGAATGTAAATACCTTTTATATTATGATTACATTATTAATCGGTGAGCATTTTTATAATTATTACAAAAACTACATCAAAGGCAATGAATACGAATCTTCGGGTATCATTAACGAAACATTAGCTTTCGAAATTCGGGTTATTATTCAGTCAATTGTAATGATTGGAGGAGTTGCATTGATGTATTTTTATGACTTTTCAAAAGTAATGATTATCATATTAATAATTACAAAAACGCTCATAGATGTATTGATTTATATCAGAAATAGATATTGGCCCAATGTAATAGAATGGGCGCGAAACAATCCTAAAATTACTTTGATAAAATAAGTAGATGAGCAAAAGCAATCTCATATTCTAACTTGTCTTTTTTCTGCTCTATTCCTTTAAAAAATATTCGTAGAGCTTGCTATATTCACATTTTTTAAATCATAGAACAAAAAAATTCGTTCTGTCCTATTTTAAGTGACTAGTTATCTAACCCCGAATGGGGTTAAATTTGAGTAGCCAC
>CAKZLT010000531.1 GCA_937127195.1 uncultured Saprospiraceae bacterium | reverse complement strand
TCTATTTTTATTTTTATTTTTCTGCATTTCTTTTGCTTGATTCAATAAACGACGAATTTTCTTTTCTTTTGCTTGTTCTTCTTTATTCAAATCTGAATCATCATCATCATTTTCTCAATTTATCAGAGGTGCTGATGGTAGAGTTAGTTTAAAAAAAGCAAGTAAATTAGTTAAATTATTAAACAGCCTAAATACTGAAATTTCGGATGCAGAACACAACGAAAATTATGAAGTAGCAGCAGATTTGAATGTTATCAAAAAAGAATTACGTTCTCTGATTATGCGTTTGAATAATCTTAGAGATGATGATGTAACGGATGAAAAATTTCAGATTGAAGACCAAAAACGCAAATTAGCTCAACGTATTGATAACCTCACGAGAGATAAGCATATTATTAAGGTCAAAATGGAATATTTTGCTACAAAAAGAAGTGCTCGTGAAGCTATCGAAAACGAAAACGCAACCGAAGGCGATAAACAACAATTTGAACAAATAATGTCTCGTGAAAAGGCTTTTTTAGCGACCAATTCAAGACTAAAAATACAGGAAGTCATCAATCAATTATCCGAATTACGCGGGCGTATTTACTGGAAATCTCCTGAATATCTTATTTCTGTTTTTTATTATTACATGGATAAAAGAGAGGAATATAAAGATAAAAAACGAGCAGATAGTATTATCAAACAAGGCGAAGAGGCTATTGCAAATGGTAATTACGACCGTGTAAAATCTTGTATTAATCAGTTATACGCCTTACTTCCTCCCAAAATCAAAAAAATTATTGACCAAGGAGGAACAGGAATTGGGTAAATTCTCAATCTCTGTTTATTCTCATCATAATTTGGATATAAAAGCATCGAACGCCTTCGAGGCGTTCGATGCTTAATCTTCTTAATTCCTTTAATTTCGGATGTTTTTATTAAAAAACATCAAATAATAGTTTCAAATTCATCGTCCTCTGAAGCCTTATTTACATTAGAAAAAGACACCAAAGCAGAACGGTGCATATTCTGAAAATGCCTCTTTACATCTTCAATCAATTGAGGATTGACAAATTTCTTGACATCCTCGAAGTTTTTATATTGCTCATCTTCTCTAATTCTAAAACCTAACTCATAAGTTCCAGATTCAAATTTGACGGTAAAACGTTGGTTATGCTGAAAAACCGTAATCTTAAACGGTGCATTTTCTATTTCTCCTATTACTCTCATTGTTCAGTTATTTTTAAAAAAAAGAAGAAAAACTCTAGCATTTTCCTTTCTTATTTAGTCTTTTCTTTACAAAAATATCAAATCATTGGTAGAAGTAATTAATAATTAAAAATTAATAATCAACCATTACCATAACCTATTAATAATCAATTAATTAAACTTCAAATTTCCCCCGTTACTATTCCGCAACTTCCCAAAAAGGCGTAACATTCCTAATTGATATTTTCATATTTTTTCTTTTCCTCCTTGTATCTTTTCAATAGACCTTTCATTATTCTAGTATTCTATCACCCTATTTTTTATAAAAAAACCAATGAAACATTTTACAATAACTTTTTTTCTTTCCTTTTTCTTATTCTCCTTGGTCTCTGCACAAGAGAACTTAGTACCAAATGGCAACTTTGAACAACTCAAATCTGACAGTCTTATTCATAGACATTTGAGAGCTCATGAGTTTAATCAACAGATGCTTAACTGGGAAACGCCATCTTATGGTTCAACCGATGTTATCAATCCTAAGTTTTGGTATAGTCAAATTGACTCTGCTAAATCTGGTCAATATGCCGCTGGAATGATTATAAATGCCGTCTCTAATCATAAAAAAGAAATCACCCGATTTGCAGAATATATACAATGCAAACTCCAAAAGCCACTCAAAGTTGGTCACAAATATTTAATAAAATTTGATATTGCGGGCAATGAATTACCCCTTGACTCTAGTAGATTTATAGGTATGAGTTTTTCTAAAAAAAAGGTAACTAGCTTTGGTACAGGTATTCTAAAAATGATTCCTCAAGTCAAATTGAATACTCCCTTGAACTCCAAATGGCAAACTGTCGTAGATTTTTTTGTGCCTAGTGAAGCATATAAATATATTGTTATTGGCTTTTTTGAGCGTCAAACCAATCTCAAATATGTCTTCTATGCCGTTGATAACGTGTCTATTATAGAAATTGAAGGTGATAAAAACGTAATTAAAACTTATTTTGACTTCGCAGGCGAAGAAGTTATTTTATCCAATATGTACTTCGATAAAAATAGTAGCGAATTACTTTCATCCTCTTTTATTGAACTCGAAGAAGCGGCTCAATGGCTTTTTAATCATCCAAAATATGTCCTAGAAATTCAGGGACACACAGATTCCGAAGGAGACGAAGTAGCTAATTTAGCACTTTCTGAAGCACGCGCCGAGGCCGTTCAGACATTTTTAAAAGATAAAGGTGTTCCATATTTTCAACTAAAAATAAAAGGTTATGGAGAAACCCAACCTATCGCCGATAATAAAACCCTAGCAGGCCGCGCAACTAATCGAAGAGTCGTACTCAAAAAAATCAACCTTTTATTAAAAAAGGATTTATATAAAGAACTCATCGAAAATACCCGTTTGGGACAACGAAAAAATGCCTTTGAAATATTAGAACAAATGGCTAGAATAGGTGATTTATCTATGAAAACGCTGGTGGATGCGGATTTGATTCCATTACACACCGACGAACGTTGGGCTAATATCGAAACACAGATTTTTGATGAATTTCAGCAAACTAATCATTTTATTCAACCTGCTTTAGCTTATGATTTGCAGGTAATGTTATTAGAAAATCAAAGTATTTCGCAAGCAGATTCCGTTTTTTGGTCGAATATTAGACCATTTAGAGGCGATTTCAAGCCTAATCAATTAGATTTAAAAACCATTAATCAAAGACACTCTACGAAACTAGAACAACTACTCGAAAAAAGAGACATTTTACCACATAGAGGCATTATTGGAATGAGTGGTATTTTTGGGATCCTAGCGATTGTCCAGCAATCTGATGATATTGATTTTCAAAAAAAATGGCTTCAAAAAATGGAAAACACCATGAAAAAACACTCTGAATATAGAGTTATCGTGGCTTATCTCACTGATAAAATTGCTATTAACGAAGGACGTTTGCAGGTTTATGGCACACAAAAAAGGAAAAACGGAGAGTTCTATCCTATTGAAGACACCAAAAATCTTAATGTTAGGAGAAAGAAAATGTTTTTGCCTAAATTGTATTTAAAAAAATAGTGATTCTTTGACAGTTTTTGCCACTAAGTGAAGAAAAATAAATAAGGTTTTCAAATAGTCTTATTCGCTTAAAATTCGTGCATTAGTGGCTTAAAAATTTATTTCAAAAATGGTCGTGGCAAAAATGGTCAAAGGAACAAAATAGTTTCTCTTTTCAAGATTTCTTTATTTCAACATTTATTTCGTATTATTCATTTTATTAGCAAAAGCTATTTTTAAAAAAAGGATAATGAAAAAATGGATTAGAAATACCTTAATCGGACTTGGTGTTGTCATAACAGGAGGATATTTTGGTGGTATGCCCTTATTAGAAAACACTGTTGTAGATATGAGTTTGGATTTTGAACCACACACACTAGAAATGGTTTTCAATGATACTAACCTTATCAAGGAACATTATTACATCGAAGGCAAAAAATCTCCTGCCGATTATGGGTTTGAAAACTATGAAGAAATTGAATACGCCTCTGTTTATGATACTGCTATTCAACTAACGGGCTGGATGGTTCATTCGGCAGTTTCTGATACTGCGCCTTGCGTCATTCTATCTCATGGAAGAACTTCAAATCGACTCAAACCGATGAAGTTTTTAGAGCTTTTTCAGTCAATGGGGTTAGATAGTGCCTATAATTTTTTTATACCTGATTTCAGAAATTCGGGAAACTCCTCTCCTGCTCGAACAGCATTTGGAAATAAATTTGCTGAAGATTTGACAGCAACTTGCCTAATGCTCAATGACCGTTTTCAGGCTAAGGACTTGACTTTATATTCCTTTTCAATGGGCGCAACTGCTTCTTCCATTATGCTTTGGCGCGAAGATTTGAACACAAAATTAACTGCTCAAAATATAACGATTCATAAAATGATTTTTGATAGTGCTTTATCTAATATCAAAGGTGTTTTGGATAAAAGAGGCCAAGAAATGTCTTTACCTAGTAGTATTTTAAAAGGAGCTTATGAGAAATTAAGTCAAGAAATTATAGATAATGAAGGAAATTCAGTTTTTGATAAAATGTACTTTTCTGAATTATTAAAAAATGTAGAAATTCCTACTCTTTTTCTACATAATGAAGCTGATTCTCCAACCCCTTTTGAACTTTTGCAAAAAGAGTTAAAAACATTAAATAAGCCTAATTTCAAGTTAGTATCTTTCAAAAATGAAGTCAAAGCAGAAGAAGTTCATGTAAGAATGGTCATTCATTACAGAGAGCGATACGAAAAAGCAGTTAAAGACTTTTTGGTTCTTTAAAAACACTATGAATTCTGGTTTCCTGCTCCGCTATTAGTTGCATAATTAGCGGAGCAGAAACTAGAAACTAGAAACTAGAAACAAGAGACCAGAAACCATTCATTTAATTGAAACATTTTGAATTTTCATGGCATTTTTCAAAAAATCCATTTTTTAACAAATACCTTACCAGCTCAATAAATCAATTATGAACTTAAAGAAGTATTTCGGGCCTAGCACCCTTGTTGCTGCTGCTTTTATTGGTCCAGGAACGCTCACCGTATGCACTACCGTAGGCGCAAGTACAGGTTACACACTACTTTGGGCATTGCTTTTTTCTATTATTGCTACAATTGTTTTACAAGAAATGGCTGCTCGATTGGGCTTAGTTACTCAAAAAGGGCTAGGAGAAGCTATTCGACAAGAATTTTCTAAGCCTTTAGGCAGGTTACTCAGTATCGTTCTGATTATTGGAGCAATTGTAATTGGGAATGGAGCTTATGAAGCTGGCAATATTTCGGGAGCAGTTTTGGGCTTAAACGCCATGTTAGGAGAATTTAAGTTAATGCCGCTAGTCATTGGATTAATTGCATTTTTGTTACTCAATACAGGGAAATATAAACTCATTGAGCGTTTTTTGATTGGACTGGTTATTTTGATGAGTATTGTATTTTTAATTACAGCTATATTCGTTCGACCCGATTTGGGGCTTATTCTAGAAGGCTTATTCACTCCAAACCTTGCTAATAAAGACTTATTGCTTGTTATTGGTTTGATAGGAACAACCGTTGTGCCTTACAATTTATTCTTGCACGCCTCAGCTATTCAACAAAAATGGACTTCTGCCGAAGACATCAAAGCGATGAGAATAGAAAACCGAGTGGCTATTATTTTGGGTGGAATTATTTCAATTTGTATTGTAATTACCTCTGCGAGTGCTTTCCAAAATGGAGAAATATCTATCTCAAATGCTGCCGATATGGCAATTCAATTAGAACCGATTCTAGGTAATTGGGCGAAATACTTTATGGTTTTAGGGCTTTTTGCCGCAGGAATTACTTCTGCTATCACTGCACCTTTGGCGGCAGCTATGGCTGCTAACGGGATTTTGGGTTGGAAAATAGACGATTTTCAGGATATTAGATTCAAATCCGTTTGGATGATAATTTTGGTAGTTGGTAGTTTGGCGGCAACTTTGGGCATCAAACCTATTTTGATTATTCAGTTTGCACAAGTCGCCAATGGCATTTTATTACCTGTAATTGCTGGTTTTTTGTTATATATAATGAATAAAAAAGCGGTATTGCGAGAATATACGAATAATTGGTTTCAGAATATTTTGGGAATTACGGTTATTTTGATTACGCTATTTATTTCTTTTAGAAGCCTGAATAGTGTTTTTGGTTTTTTATAAAAAAGGAAGCATCAGACGCCTTGAAGGCGTCCGATGCTTAAATAACTTATTTCTTATATCGAAAAGTCATACTTATCCGTCTTAAAACTTTCATATTTATCTTTATCAAAAGTAAATAATCTAGCCGCTCGATGCGGAACACCTTTTTGCTTTTCATCCAAAGGTACTAGAAAATTCTTTTTTAATATTTTCCTTCTAAAATTTCGCTTTTCCAATTCTGTTCCCAAAATCAATTCATACAACCTTCTTAACTGGCTTAATGTAAACTTCGGCGGTAATAATTCAAAACCGACAGGCTCGTTTTTGAGTTGATTCCGAAGTGCTTCCAAAGCTCTTCGAACGATCAAGTTATGGTCAAAAGCCAATTCTGGAATCGAAGAAACGGGAAACCATGCCGCATGCTTGGCAAATGAAGATGCTTTAGGGTTGTACATTTCTAATCGAACCAACGAAAAATAAGCCACTGTAATCACTCGCGCATCTGGCTCTGCTCGAACACTTTTCATCCATTGGCGATCAGCTTCGTTTTTAGCTCGATTTGGATGACCAAAAGCATGAAATTGCTCCAAAAATATATTATCTAAATTCGTTAACTCTTTCAAAACCCTTGCCGCTGCTTGGTCTAGTTTTTCATCTTCTCGAATATGGTCACCTGGCAAAGCTAAAGAACCTCTTGCTGGTTGAGCATTATTGTTTGCATTTTCTTCTATGTAACCTTCTTCTCTTTCAATAAGCAACACATTCAAATCTACATTATCAAAACCAAATATAACACAGTCCACAGAGACATGTGGATTCAAATCTCTATGCCTCATAACTTCTAAGCCCATATAATTTATCTTTCTTTTTATCTAATTATATCATTAGATAATTCAAAGTGTCGTTTTTTTACTAAAAAAATAACACTTACTTATTTTTTTTTAAAACAAATTTAGTTTTGCAAAAATTTAAAAAACAAATATTTAAATAGACAAAAAAAAGTTTTATTGCTATTAGTAATGGAGAAAAAATAACTTCGTCATTTGTCGAGTTATTTTTGATTGAATACGAGTTAAAAAAAATGTGATGTAGCGGGCTACGTACAGTTTTTTTTAAGGAAGTAGTCGATTAAAAATAGCCGCTCAAATGCGTAAGTTATTTTTTGGACATTACTAAGTCCTAATACAATAGCAATATTATTTTCATCTATAAAATAAAGGTAAGAAAAATATTT
>CAKZLT010000530.1 GCA_937127195.1 uncultured Saprospiraceae bacterium | reverse complement strand
ATAATATCGAAGTAGCCGTTTTGAATAATGGAAATTGGCTTGGTAGTGACTTTAATGTTCGTCGTATTGCATTGGATGCTAGTACCTATTGGACTAATCGCTACAAGCATACTTTGGCATTTAATGGTTGGTTTAATTTTAATTTTGGCGATGTTCCTTTTAATGAAATGGCAGTTATTGGCGGCACAAAAAAAATGCGCGGCTACTTCGAGGGGCGTTATAGAGATAATCACGTTTGGATGCTACAATCCGAATATCGCGTTCCTAAAGTTTGGTGGAGATTTGGGGTTGTCGTTTTTGGAAGTGTCGGAAGTGTGGCTAACCAAATTTCAGATTTTACACAAAATCAAGTTCATTATAGCGGAGGAGCAGGATTGCGTATTTTATTATCAAAAAAGGAAAGAGTCAATATCCGAATTGATTATGGTATTAATGAAAAGGGAGAAGGATTTCCTTATATCACGGTTACGGAGGCGTTTTAACTTTTATTTGGATTAAAAGGAGTCGGACGCTTCACAAGCGTCCGACTCCTAAATTCCGAAAATGACATTACTTTTGCTCATCTGCTTATCTTTTCTTTATCTTCACACCATTCTTTTTATTACTTTTTTTAATATCAAAACCAATTGTAAACTCATGTGAACCGCCATGATAGTTAGCTAAATTATTATAAGACAAATCATAAGAATAGAAAAATCTAAAGGAATCCATCGCGAAGCCAAGCAAACCAACTACTGTTTTTTCACTTGTTCGGTAAGAAGAACCTATCATCATTTGCTTATCCAAAAACCAAATTTTCAAATTCATTTCTAGTTGAAAAGGCGCAGCCTGAACCTGTCGAACCAATATTGAAGGCTCTATATTAATGCCATTCCATTCCAAATCATAACCAAGTAATCCAAAATAATGTCGAGTCACATCACTCAATTGACTTCCAGACACGCCATCTTCCTCAAACTTCGTTTGAATTAAATTGGGTGCGGATAATCCAAAGTATAAATTTTTATTATAAAAATAAAAACCTAAAGTACCATCAAAACGACCACGACCATTGACTGCCGAAATGATAGCATTATCTAGGGTTAATTTATCTTCTATATCTTTGCTACTCAACCGATATTGTAAGTACTTCATAGATATACCAATCGACATTTTATAATCTAAAAACAACGGAATATGATAGGCATAAGCACCCAAAAAGCCAGTTCTTGATATAGAACCAGATTCATCATTGAAAGCTAAAATGCCAAAACCTGCTCGCTTGAATCCTGTGGTTGCACTCGCTACGTAAGTTTTTGGAGCAGTCGGAAAATCCGTCCATTGAGTTCGATAGCTTGACCTGATTTCGTAGATGTCTTTACTTCCAGCATAAGCAGGATTAATTGTAAAACCATTAATATTATATTGAGTATATAATGGTATTTGTTGTGAAAATGCGGTTGTTGTGGCAATTCCTATAATCAAAAAAATACTTATTATTTGTTTCATATTTTGTTTTTTTAGATGTTGGACGGACGGTTGACGGACGTTCGTTCCTCACTGACGGTTGACGGACGCTTTGCTGGCGGACGGCTTCGCCTGACGGTGTTTTAGTTTTTTAATTATGGCTTTTTTAGTTAGAAAACATAGCCCAAACGGCTAAAACACCGTCAGGCGAAGCCGTCCGTCAGTGAGGAACGAACGCCCGTCAGCAAAGCGTCCGTCAACCGTCAACCAAAGTTCTTTTACCTCACAATAGATACAGCACCTTTAAAGGTGCGTTTAAATTGCTGATTGGTAATAGTCACCACATAAAAATAACTATCTTCTGGTAATGGTTCGCCTGTTATTTGCGATGTACCATCCCAAGTATTACTGTAATTGGTTGCTTGAAAAACTAATTGACCCCAGCGATTATAAACTTCTACTTCATTATCATAAAAAGAAATACATTCAATACTCCATTGGTCATTGACATTATCACCATTTGGCGAAAAAACAGTTCTTAATTTCAAACAATTCAAATCACTTTCTATATTAATCGTTATGCTATCTTGTACCGAACAACCGCTTGCATCAGTTCCTGTTACGATATAAGTTTGAGTTTCAAAAATGACTGCCGTCGGGTTGCTAATATTTGTTGCGTCCAATCCTGTACTTGGTGACCAAGAATAAGATTGCGCGCCTATTGCCTGCAATTGAATTGATGTATTTACAAAACCTTCTATATCTTCACCTGCATTTAAGCTTGGTAAAGATAGAATTTGAGTGTTTTGGTGAACTGTTTCAGTACATCCTAAAGCATTAGAATAAGTGTAACTGATTGTGTTTGTACCAACAGAAGTGGCACTGGGATTAAAGAAATTGCCAGTTACTCCAATTCCTGAAAATGTGCCGCCAACAGGATTTCCTATCAATTCTATTGGCTCATCATTCGCACAATATTCGGTTGCTAATCCTGTAAAACTCACCGTCAAATCTTCTACAAATACATCAACGGTATCAGAATTAATGCAGCCATCAACGGAGGTAATCGTTAAAACAGCTTCAAAATTACCTGCATTTGAATATTCATACATTGTATTTCCGACTGTATTGTCATCAATTATATTGTCATTATCAAAATCCCAAGCATAAGTCGCGCCTGCTGTCATTGTTGAATTATCAAAAAATGACGTTTCTAAACCAATACAAACACTATCTGCGGTGAAGGCAACTTGCGGAATTAATAAAGTGTCAACCGTTACGGTATCAATTGCAAAACAACCGAGCGCATCAGTAACCGTAACCACATAAGTACCTGGACTAATATTTTGTTGACCAATTGTACTCGGCAAGCCATTGTTCCAATTATAAGTAACATTTCCTGTCGAGCCTGTAACATTCAACGCAATAACGCCATTATTAGCATTTTCACAAACG
>CAKZLT010000529.1 GCA_937127195.1 uncultured Saprospiraceae bacterium | reverse complement strand
AGTGTTTCATCTTTCTCTACTTTCTTCAGAAAAGAAGCAAAAATTGGTCGTGCCATTCGCCCTCCTTGACCATAAGTAAGCGTTCGGAAGCGAATCCATTGATCTTCTCCCCCAACCCAAGTTCCTGCAACTAAGTTTGGTGTAACGCCCATGAACCAACCATCCGTAAAATTGGAAGTTGTTCCTGTTTTTCCACCTACATCACTTTTGATGCCTCTAAAAGCAGATACACCGCCGACAACACCTCTTAGCAAATGTACCATCGAATAGTAAGTATTTGCATCTAGTACTTGTCTTTGTTCTGGCATTGCTTCATATATTACATTACCGAATTTATCTTCAATGCGTTCTATATAAGTTGGTTTGGTATAAATACCTTCATTTGCAAAAGCTGTGTAAGCACCTGTCATTTCAAAAACTGACAAATCTGGCGTTCCTAAACAGATAGAAGGCGCTGATGGAATCTTACTTTTGTCAATTCCCATTCTTCCCGCCAAATCTCTTACGGGTTCAACTGTTCCTAAGTCTTTCATTAAAGAAGCCGAAATAGAATTCACTGACTTTTTCAATGCTTCTGTCAAAGTCATGTTTTTTCCACTATACTTAAAGTTGGCATTTTTAGGTGTCCAATCTTTCAACAAACCAAAAGTACCAGCTTCGAGTGTCGTTGCTTGATCCATCACTCTATCACAAGGTGTAAACTCTCTCATCATCGCTTGCGAATAAATCAGTGGCTTAAATGTTGAACCAACTTGACGATTCGTTGTAACGTGATCTAACTGAAAATACTTGTGATTAACTCCACCAACCCAAGCTTTGACATATCCTGTAACAGGATCAACTGCCAACATACCTGCTTGCAAAATCATTCTATTATAACGAATAGAATCATAAGGTGACATTATTGTATCAGTTTCATATCTAGGCGCGTTATAAGCAAAAACCGTCATTTTAACAGGCTTACTAAAGTCCTTTTTGACTAAGCGTTGCAACTTCGTCCATTCCACCATAACGATTTTCCAATCATCATTTTTGAAGTTTTCACCTAATACTTTTTTATATTTAGCTGCTAATTTTTTATTAATAAAATCAGTATCCAACCATTTATACATCAAATCCCAGCCTTCTTCTTCAATGCGTTTCATACGTTCAATATCCACGTCTCGAAGCTCTAACTCTATAGCTTTTAGCAATACAGCATTTCTCCAAACAGCATATCTATCACTTGATTTGACCAAACGATTAAATCCTTTTTGACGAATCTTACGTCCTCTAGAGTTTTCTGTTGTTTTGTAAGTCCACGGATCTAGTTTTGACCAACGCTTAAAGAATTTCTCTTGTAATCCTTTCATGTGTTCAGAAACCGCATTTTCTGCGTGAGTCTGCATTCTAGCATCAATCGTCGTATATACTCTCAGTCCATCACGATACAAATCATAAGTTGTACCATCTGTCTTTTTCAAATCCCTCAGAATCCCTTTTACACGACTTCTAAGTACCTCACGAAAATACGGTGCAAGTCCTTCGTTGTGATCTAGTCGTCGAAATTTCCCCATATCAACAGGCAATGTTCTTAAAGAATCATATTCCGTTTGGTTAATAAAACCATTTTTTTTCATCTGATACAAAACCACTTCTCGACGTTTCTTTGAGTCCTTAGGATTTTGTTTAGGATTGTAAATAGCTGGATTTTTGAGCATTCCAACTAATACCGCTGCTTCTTCCAATTTGAGTTCGCTAGGTGTTGTACCGAAATAAGTTTCTGAGGCAGATTTGATACCGTTTCCTCCATTAATGAAGTCAAACTCATTCAAATACATCGTCATTATCTCTTCTTTGGTGTAACTACGTTCTAATTTTACAGCAACAATCCATTCCTTTGTTTTTTGAACTAACCTTTGAAAAATATTCCTTGACGCTACTCCTGTAAATAGCAATTTTGCTAGCTGTTGAGTAATCGTACTACCGCCACCAGAATTCTTTCTTTGAAGAATTCCTGTATTTACAATAGCTCTTCCCAATGCTTTTGCATCAACTCCACTATGCTTATAAAAACGTTCATCCTCTGTCGAAATCAAAGCATTGACTACATGAGGAGACAAATCTTCATATTTTATACGAACACGATTTTCGATATAGTAGCGACCTAAAACTCGTCCATCACTTGAATATACCTGTGAAGCATCGCGACTTTTAGGGTTTTCTAACTCTTCAAAAGAAGGTAAACCACTAAAACTCAGACCAATAAAAATAAGTATAGCTGCCAAGATACCGAATATAACTAACCTCCAAGCTATCTTTACAATACGCTCATATTGAGGCATTCTTTCTTCTCGGTAAGTTTGACCAGTTGCTTCGTTCACGGGATTTGCCATATAATTTTTGTTTTAGTGAAGAAAAATAAACATTTCTTAAAAAATGGTATTGTTAGTTTCTTATTGTAAAAATAACTAATATTATAATAATAGCGTAATATTCAATCTATTTTTAACTATTAGCCATACTCGTAGTATAATAAAAGTCTTCATTAAAAAGAATTCCATATTATTTACTCCCGATTTTTCGCCATTTAGAAAGCATTTTTCAATAGAAATACTACTTTCCAGCGACTACAATTACAATTTCACCTTTGACTTTTTCTGTTTTTTTAAAATGAATAATCAAATCCTCTACGCTACCTCGCTTCACTTCTTCATAAAATTTTGTCAATTCTCGACAAACTACTGCTTCTCGATCATTTCCACAATGTTCTGACAATTGCTCCAAACATTTGACTAATCTATAAGGAGATTCATATATTATAAAAGTATAAGTCAAGCCCGCTAAATACTTCAATCGTGTCTGACGACCTTTTTTGTGGGGTAAAAATCCTTCAAAAAAGAATTTATCATTCGGTAACCCAGAGGCTACCAAAGCAGGTACAAATGCCGTAGCACCAGGCAAACATTCTACTTTAACTTCTGCCTGAATACAAGCTCGAACCAGCAAAAAACCTGGATCAGAAATAGCTGGCGTTCCTGCATCCGAAATCAAAGCAGCCGTTTGTCCTGCTGCCAATTGCTGCACTAAACCATCCGTTATTTTGTGTTCATTGTGCAAATGATAGGAACGCAAAGGTGTGTTGATTTCAAAATGATTCAACAACTTTTTGGATGTTCGAGTATCTTCTGCAAAAATTATATCTACTTCTTTTAATATTCTTACAGCTCTAAAAGTGATGTCTTCTAGATTTCCGATAGGCGTAGGAACGATATATAGCATATTTGAATCTTGAATGATACTATTCAGAACCGAGAGGCGAGACCGCCCTAAAGGGCTATGAGAAGCGAGATAAAGCGTGAAACACTTAAGCCGCTATAACCAGAGGTCTCGCTTCTAAATAGTTATTGTTGAATGATAAATGTTTGGACAATCGTTTATTTGTCACCAATAAACAATTCATCTCTCGCTAAGATTTCAGCTCAGACACTTTGTTAATCACTAATCACTTCTTTTTTTTACAAAAATCAATGACAATAATACATAAAGAACAACTCCAATAGGAAAAGACGCCCATTTGAAAACAGCCATTAATACAAACCCTGTTATCAAAAATAGAATAGCTAATTCGTTTCCTTTCCAACCTTTTTTCTTGAATTTTAGTCCAAACATTGGTATCGTAGAAAGCATCAAATAACTCACTAAGATAGTAACAACAAACAAAAAGGCAGGCGTTAATATATATTGATCCCAACCAAAAGTTTGATAGTGTGCTGATAATAATAATCCTAATACAAATCCTGTAATCGCAGGCGTTGGCATTCCTGTAAAATTATCGGAAGGAGGTGCAGAATTAAATTTGGCTAATCGCATACAACTTGCCAAAGTCACAATAAAGCCCGAAAAAGCCAACCATTCGGTGACTCCTGCCTCTAATAGCATGATATACATTCCCATTCCTGGTACGACTCCAAAGGTTACCATATCCGCCAACGAGTCCAAATCTTTTCCAATATCTGACTGTACGCGCAATATTCTAGCGACCATTCCATCCATCAAATCTGCAATTTCGGCAACAATAATAAGCCAAAACATTTCGTAGTATTGTCCGCGTAGCATAAAGACAATAGCCAAGCAGCCACAGAGTAGATTAATAAGCGTAATTAGATTCGGTATGTGTTTTTTCATAATACTGCAAATATATTACCTCCGTTCTAAGTTTTTAGGTTCTTTTCTTTTTTTCTTTTAGAAAAAAGTATTTTTCTTCTTTTACATATACAAATATTAAGTACGTAGGCCGAAATAAGAGCGTAATTATAAGGAAATATTTTTAAAAAAAATTGAGCAGAAAAAATCAATTCAGTCTTTTGCTAATCCTTTTTAAGAAAAAATTCAAACACCTAAAAAAGAGGAATCATCATCATAGTAAATACTAATTATCTCAATTGAATACGCCCCCTTTTGTTCTGTGCTTTTGGAAACGCTACACTCTTTTCGTTATAAACCTTATTTCCTCTACAATTAACCTTATTGTAATTCTTTAGCAATTGTAAAATAAAAGGTAGTGCCTTCTCCAAAAGAAGAATCAAACCAAATTTTACCTTTGTGTCGATACACAACCTTCTTGCAAAGAGCAAGACCGATACCCGTACCATCATATTTATCTCTACGATTAAGGCGTTTGAAGATTTCAAATATCTTATCCTTATAAGCATCTTCTATCCCCATACCATTATCAGTCACTCTAAAACACCAATATTCTTCTAGCTCTTTACAACTTATTAAGATAGTTGGTTGCTCTTTTTCGTTAAATTTCAAACCATTAACAACTAAATTATAAAATACTAAGCCTAGTTGCACAGGCTCACAAATGACTTTTTCAGGCATTGGTTCAATATTAACAATAGCATTTTTATCTTTGATTAATTGTTCTAAATCAAGTAATTTGTGTTCCACTATTTTTCCTATATCAGCAACTCTAGTTGCGGCTTCTTTTCTTCCAGCCCTTGAATATAATAGTAAGCTTTTGATAAGTTGAGACATTCGGGTCACTCCTTCCACTGCAAAATTGATATATGTTTTACCATTTTCATCTAATTTATCTCCATATTTTCGGTCAAGTAACTGAACAAAATTTCCAACCATACGAAGCGGCTCTTGCAAATCATGTGATGCTGCATAAGCAAACTGCTCCAAATCTTGATTAGAGCGCATTAGTTCTTCATTCGTTTTAACTAATTTTTTTGTTCGCTCATCAATAGTCTCTTCCAATTCGGCATTGAGTACCTTTAATTTATCAAGCAATTGATGGATTCTTTCTTCCTGTTTTTTGTGTTGAGTGATGTCTTGAATCATGGCTACCGTATAAATAGGAACATTTTCATCATTACGAACTAAAGAAATTGCAGTTCTACCCCAAATGATATTACCGTTTTTATGAATATATCGTTTTTCTATTTCAAAAAAAGTACGACTTCCCTTTAGCAACTCTTCATAAAATACATGATGAATATCCCTATCTTCAGGATGAGTAATTCTAGAAATTCGTTTTAAACTGAATGTATCAATCTCATACCCAAAGATTTTTGACATCCTTTCATTTATCATTTTGGGGATATTTCCTTCTCTTTGAGATACCATTACACCAATAGGGCTATTTTCAAATACATTTTTAAATGTAGCTTCCTTTAGTTGAAAAGCTCTTGATTCTCTTTCTCTGATTCTTAACACCATTAATAGCGTTAAAAATTCTAAAAACATACCTATTATTAAATTAGCTCCTATTAAAAAGAAATCATTTTTATGAAAATTTTCTCCATGCATTTCATAAGAAAAATATAAAAACAACAATGCACTTAATGTATAAAAGATAGAAAATGTTATTATTATTCTACGCTTATCAAAAAGAGCAAAAACTAATGTTTGAAAGACTATATAATAAATAATGCTTGTAATAACGACATCAGAACTGAGTGACAAAAAAGTAAGGGCAAGCACAGGAACAGTAATTATAATATACCAAGCTGGTTTGATATGCTTTTTTTGAACAAGTAATAAGCTAAAAGCTAAAATAATAGAAGCCAAAAAACTGATTGCTGCATAAATAAGATTGCCTTGATATAAACCAATTACAATACAACTTAGTCCCATTAGTAGGCCAATGAAAATAACATTATTCATTATTTGGACTTTTAGTACTAAACTACTGTCCGAATAATGTTTTGTCCCTATATTAGTGATGTTATGAAGTAATTCTTTAACGCGAATAAGCATTATCTAGTTTTTATCTAATTTTAGATGACTGTTTTTCTAATTATTAAATGAATAACGTAAATTATTAGGGCTATTCAAAATATAATTTAAAAATTTCTGATTACAGCATTTTACAGCAACGCACCTAAAGGTGCTTTATTACCTCCTTAATCTGTTTAGAAGTGCCTTTAAACTGTTTAGGGAGTAGGAAAAAAATAACCTACCCAATCTAGCTTGTTATTTTCCATTTT
>CAKZLT010000528.1 GCA_937127195.1 uncultured Saprospiraceae bacterium | reverse complement strand
GATTTTGGAAACTAAATTCCTTCCTTATTATTAATTCTGTTATTAACATAATATTAACACCAAATAATTACATTTCTATTTGATAATCAGTGATTTCTATGCTTTGCTTTATTTTAAAATAAACCTACTTTCGCACCGTAAATCCAATTATTACAAGCAGATGAAAAGCTAAAAGCATGGCTTATAAAGAAGAATATTTCAAATGGTACTCTCCAAACCTTGGCACAGACTTCGAAATGCAAGTCTATGGTCATGGTGGTTATCCCGTAGTAGTATTTCCAACTACCATGGGACGCTACTTTGAAAGTAAAGACTTTGATTTAATAGAATCCGCAAGTTGGTTCTTAGAGCAAGGGAAGGTACAAATTTTTGCGGTAGATAGTATTGACAAGCTAAGTTGGTATAATAAAAACGTACATCCTTCTAAGCGTGTCGAAAACCACAACTGGTATGATAAAATGATATTAGAAGAAGTGGTTGGCAAGATTCGTCATAATACACCTTCTGGTAAGGTAGCTGTAGCTGGTCCTAGTTTTGGTGGTTACCAAGCAGCTAATTTTGCTTTTCGCCACCCAGAAGTAGTCAGCCATTTATTTTCTATGAGTGGAGCATTTAATATTAAGACTTTTTTGGATGGTCACTATGATGAGAACGTTTATTTCAATAATCCCGTAGATTATTTACCAAATACAAATAACCCACATTTGCATCATATTGATATAGTATTAGGTACTTCGGATTGGGATATTTGTAAAGATTCTAACTTAGAATTATCTCACATTTTGAATCAAAAAGGACTTAATCACTGGCTAGATATGAGAAAATGGGCAAAACATGATTGGCCAATCTGGCGCGATATGTTTCCTCATTATTTATCTCGAATCTAGCTAGTAGAGAAGAGAAAAGAGACTCCTTTTATTGGTGTCCTTTTGGTTTTGCTTTTCTTTCTTTAATGATAATTTTTTATAAAAAAACGACTAGAACGGAGATTATAATTTATTTTTTTAATAAAAAATACAACAAGAGGACTAAAGGGCGACTAATAAAAGAAGTCTCTTTTCTCTAAGCCCGAAGGGCGGTCTAAATATCTCTGTTTTAACTAATAATAAGACTGAAATGAAAAAGATAGGAATTTTATTTGGAATGGAAAATACATTCCCACAAGCATTTATTGACCGTGTTAATTCTAAAAATATCGAAGGAATTGTTGCAGAAGCAGTAACTGTTGATATGGTTTTGCAAGGCGAACCGACAGAATACGCGGTAATTATTGACCGTATTTCTCAAGATGTTCCTTTTTATCGTGCGTACTTAAAAAATGCAGCAGCGGCAGGTACAGCAGTTATCAACAACCCATTTTGGTGGAGTGCGGATGAGAAATTTTTCAATAATACATTAGCTCTAAAAGTAGGTGTTCCTGTTCCTAAGACGGTTCTTTTACCTTCAAAAGAGCGTCCAGATGATACATCAGATAGTTCTTTCCGTAACTTGAAATTTCCTTTGAGTTGGGATCAGATTTTTGACCACATTGGTTTTCCTGCTTTCATGAAGCCTCACTCTGGCGGTGGCTGGAAGAGCGTTTATAAGTTAGAGAATAAAGAAGAATTCTTTAAAGCTTATGCTGAAACTAATCAATTAGTGATGATGCTTCAAGAGGCAATTGACTTCACGGATTATTACAGATGTTACTGCATCGGAGGTAAGCACGTTCATATTATGCCTTATGAGCCACGCAATCCGCATCACTTGCGCTACGTATTGGATGCTAAAGTTGATCCAGAAAAAGAAGCATTATTGACAGATTACGTTTTGAGATTGTGCGAAGGATTGGGATATGACTTCAATACAGTTGAATTAGCGGTACGTGACGGTATTCCTTACGCAATTGACTTTGGTAATCCTGCTCCAGATGCAGAATTGACTTCTGTTGGCCCAGAAAATTTTGAATGGGTAGTTGAAAATGCTGCTAACTATGCAATTGAAAGAGCGCAAGCACAAGAATTCGGAAAAGATAACTTGACTTGGGGTACTTTCATGCAAAATGCAGTTGGCGCAAAGATGCCAACTCCTGTTGCCGCACCAGCTAAAAAAGCTTCAACAAAGAAAGCAGCAGCTAAAAAAGTGGTAAAAAAAAACGAAAAAGTAACAAGTAAAACGGTAACGCCTGCTCCTAATACGGATAAGGCAGCAGCTATGGCTTCTTTATTGTCTAATATCGGTGAAGCTACGGCAGAATCGAAAGAAGATTTGAAGAAAATCAAAGGTGTAGGCCCAAAATTGGAACAAACGTTGAACTCTATCGGGATTTTTACTTACGGACAAGTGAGCAAAATGACTGAGAAAGAATATGATTTGGTAGATAATATTATTGATTCGTTCAAAGGAAGAGGAAAACGAGACAATTGGGCTAGCCAAGCAAAAGGATTGATGTAGAAAATGTTGTGAGTTACGGGGTACGAGTTGCGGGTTAGTTACCGCTGTTTTGTAATGAACAGCGGTAGCTAACTCGAAATTCGTACCCCGTAATCCACAACCCGTAAACAAACACAAATGAAATTAGCTATTTTAGATTTATATGATGGAACTCCGAATCAAGGAATGCGCTGTATCAAAGATATGGTAGCTAGATATGAAGGTGATTTGGAAGATTGGAAAGTTTTTGACGTGCGCGGAAAAAATGAAGTTCCTGATTTATCTTACGACATTTTCATTTCGACAGGAGGTCCAGGAAACCCTTTGGAAGGAGACGGAGTTTGGGACAAAAACTATTATAACTGGTTAGATAGTGTTTGGAGTTGGAATCAAAAGAACCCAGAAGATAAGAAGCACGTTTTCTTTATCTGCCATTCTTTTCAGATGATGGTCAATCATTTCAATTTGGCTAAAATCACAAAACGTTACTCTAAGTCATTTGGTACTTTTCCTGTTCATAAAGCGGCAAAAGGCATTGATGATCCTTTATTTAAAGAATTGCCAGAACCGTTTTATATTGCAGACTTTAGAGATTTTCAAGCTGTCGAAGCGAACGAAGAACGCTTTACAGAAATAGGTGCAAAAATCATTGCACTCGAAAAATATCGACCACACGTCGCACTAGAAAGAGCCATTATGGGCATTCGATTGTCTGACGAAATTGTTGGTGTACAGTTTCACCCAGAAGCTGACCCAGATGGAATGCTTTTGCATTTTTCATCAAAAAAACAAGAACAACACATCAAAGAAAATTACGGTGTCGAAAAGTACGATGATATGATTGAACACCTCAATGATGAGGATAAAATCAATCTAACACACGATACTATTTTGCCAACTTTTTTGGAAAATGCGATAAAGACAATTGTTGCTGCTAAATCGGTAATGGCGTAATTTGCACTTTGAATAGAATAAATTTAAGAAAATAAAAACACAGGCTAAATCTATAAGTGAAGAAAAATAAATAACTAGCACCATTCTACTTTTTCTTTGTTCTATTTAAAAGCACTAAAAAAATGAAC
>CAKZLT010000527.1 GCA_937127195.1 uncultured Saprospiraceae bacterium | reverse complement strand
TGCTTAATTTTTTAAGCACTTTTAAATAAAAAAATAAAGTTGTATAATGGTGCAACTTATTTATTTTTCTTCACTTACCTGTTGCAGATAAGGGGCGAAAAATGAATTCTTACATATATTTTAGAGCTATTTAAAGCATTAAAATCACTCTAAAATCGCCAATCTCGCTTCCAAGTATCAATAACTTCAATCGAAACTTTAAAAGCGGTATTTGCTCCACCATAATTACTATTAGCTAATACACCATAAGCTCCTAGCCTCAATCGGCGACGCGCCCCTAATTTAAATACTCGTTCGATACCAGCAAATATTTCTTCATGCCTCAAATTTCCTTCTTGCGCCCAAAGAAAACCACCACCTGCGACAACTCTAATGTTTGTTTTTTTGATTAATGGAATATTATTAATCAATGCGCCATTGAAATGATGCACAAAATGTGCTTCTAAAAATAACTGTGAAGTAGCCAAAGAAGTATCTAATGCCTGAAATGAATACAATGGATTAGAATATAAATAGGGGTCAGATTGTCTAAATCGCTTTAAATCAATAAATTTTAGGTCTGACGTATTAAGAAACTGTCCAAGCTTTGCCGCATATTTGATTGTTCCGAATTGCCCCAAAGTCAAGTCATGCTTCAAACCCAACTCCAGATAATCAAAATCTACATCACTCGAAAAAGCATTTTTCCATCCTTTTCTATGTAAAAACGTAATCGTTGGATAATCACTACCTAATAAAACCTTATCATTTGGACGTGTCATGTATTTCTGTTTGGGGGTATAAGAAATACTAACCTCCGAAATAAAAGCTTGATAACCATCAAATGTCAGCACTTCATCTTCTACTTCTGTTTCTCGTTCAATCCATTCTCCTAGCCCAGTATTTGTATCATAATTATCTAACGGCTGTCGGTCATTATAAGAAAACCCCGTTCGTAAGAAAAAACCATTAAATAATTCAAATTTATGACTTCCGTTGATACCGTCATTCAAAATATAATTAGAGGTGCGAAGTTGATTCAAAAAAGCATCATAGTTATTAATAGATTGAAATGAACGACCGAACCCAAATCGAACATCAGCTAATCGATGTGGATTGTATCTATACCAACCGCCAAATGAACCTTGCAAATCTTGATTCTTAAAACCATAATTGAAGCGTGCATTCAAAGACATTCTCCTTCCATTTTTCCAGCGTTTTGAGTGAAACATAAATGGTCCTGTTCGCCAACCTCCAATGACACTAAAATTAATCATAGAAGGAATTGGTCCAACAAAATAAGTTGTTTTCTTTTTATTATTTCTATAACCAACACCATCCCATAGTAACTCCAAAAACGTTACCTTATTATATGCTCGCATAATACTGTCCTGATATTCGTCACTATTAATAATAGCACTAATACTATCACGTACCTGCATTACTCGTATTTCGTCGGTTGTCAATGGCTCTGGACGCAAATCATTCCAATAAGTAGAATCTCGATCGTAAGCTTCCTTTGTTATTTTGACGACTTCATTCCCAAAAAACTTTTTTGGGAAAGGATAATTATGTTTATAATCCGAATACTTCATCAGAGTATTCCCCTTAAAGGTTTTAAAACGACCTTGTTTAGTTTCATAAATAAATTCCTGTCGAGCAGGAATCCAAATGCTATCATTGACTGCTTGATAATCAATTTTAAGTTGGAATGCATCAAAAAGTCTCAATCCTCCCTTATAAAATTTCAAATCTAAACGATTGATATTCCAAACCCCTTCATTGATATAGATATAACCTCGAACCGTAGAGTTACTTTTCTTACGTGGAATGACTTTAATTTTATAAACTATTTGCCCATTTTCGTTGAGCGTTTCTGCCAATTTATATTTATAAGCCAAAATTGAAGTGGTACTCAAAGGAGATACAACAGGCATTTCTGCAATACCATCAAGGCGGACTAGATTTCTATAAAAATTAAAATCAGTCTTCCCAAAAAGTGGAATAAAAAGCCCTCTACTGCTTCCTGATCGACTGTAAGCAGTACGCTCTTCTTTATATTTTCGAGGATATTGATAGTTGAGTGTCAGTTGCATTTCTACCATGTTCAATGAAGATAATAAAGCTTGATCCGCTTTTTGCTGCTTCGCAAATGGGTCAACCTCCAATGTTTCAGCACCTTCCAATTTATCTATATCTTCTTCTTTCTTTCGTTTTTTAGGCTTTTTTGTTCGTTTAATAACTTCTGTCGCTTTTACATAGACCTCACTCTTAAAGCTCTTTATAGAAGCCAAATATTTCTTTTTGTTATCAATTACTTTTCTTATAAAAATATAGGCAGAATCTCGCTTAGAAGCTTTTACAACCAATTCTCCTATTTGTATCGACGATGGTGTAAGTTGTACATTGAGTACATCTCCATTATCGCTTGCGACAATTTTAATCGATTTTGCTTCATAACCGATACTCGAAATAATCACCTCATATTCTCCACGAGCAGGAATGTTCATAAAATAATAACCTTCCCCATCTGCTGCCGTTCCTTCTTGCAATTCATTAACAAATACGTTTGCATAAGGAATAGGCTCACCTTCGGTGTCAGTTATTTTTCCGCTAATATTTTGAGCAGATGCTTGATTAGCAAATCCTAAAATTAGTATGAATGGGAATAAAAATTTCGTAATTCTTTTCACTTTTACATTTCTTTTTTTTGTTCTTTGAAAAATGCCGTAAATATTCAGAATATTTCAATTGAATGAATAAACTAGCAATCACGAAATTTCTCAAAGAATTATTTTTTTCAGAATAAGAATAATTTAAATCTGAAAAAGTTCTTTTATCTCTTTTTACAAATATCATCTAATTGCAGAATAGAAACTACTTTTCTATATTAAACTAACGAAAAACTATATGAGATTGTATCGTTGATATTTCATATACAGTCAGTTAGACTACTTAAAAGCAAGATTTAACTTTTTTTTCAAATCCATTTTTTTTCAAAATCAAATGAATGTTTTGTATTTTCGTATTAATTGTATCTAATATTTATAAAAAGAACTTTTCATTGGTAAAAATCAATGTAAACAAACAAAAACAAGACTATGAAAGTAGGACAAGAAGTAATCTGTATTGATGATACATTTATGCCACCGCAAATTGAACTCATTCCGAATAGACCTGTCGAAGGAAAAATGTACACTATAAGAGATATTTTTACTACTAGAATGGGAAAAGCCCTTCATTTAGAAGAAGTGTCTAATCCTAATTTAGACCATCCTTCTGGTTTAGGAAAGTTTGAACCATCATTTTCTGTTGACCGATTCCGTAGATTAATTGAAGACGATGTACAAGTTAGTGTAGAACAAGAAGAAGAGATTTACGCATAATTTTTTTAGAAAAGAGAAAAGAGACCGCCCTTTGGGCTAAGAGAAAAGAGAACTTTTAACAGCGTAAAAGCTATTATTAAAAGTTCTCTTTTCTCTTTTCTCTTTTCTCTTAGCCCCAAGGGCGGTCTAAAAACCTCTTATTTTTATTTTCTACTATAATTAGGAGATTCTTTTGTGATATAAATATCATGTGGGTGACTTTCGTAAATTCCCGCGGCTGACATTTGTGTAAATTGTGCTTTTTTGAGTTCTTCAACGACATTTGCTCCGCAATATCCCATACCAGCTCTCAAGCCTCCGATATATTGTACCATTACTTCTGCCAAAGTGCCTTTATAAGGTACACGACCTTCGATTCCTTCTGGCACTAATTTTTTAATATCATCCTCTACATCCTGAAAGTAACGGTCTTTTGAGCCTTTTTCCATTGCTCCTAATGACCCCATTCCACGATAAATTTTGAATTTTCGACCTTCAAAAATAATTGTTTCGCCTGGTGCTTCTTCAACTCCTGCAAACAATCCGCCAGCCATAATTGTACCTGCTCCTGCTGCCAAAGCTTTTACAATATCTCCAGTATATCGAATTCCACCATCACCTATAACAGGAACGCCAGAACCTTCAATCGCTTTTGCTGCATTGTAAATAGCACTTAATTGAGGAACGCCAACACCAGCTACAATTCGAGTTGTACAAATACTACCTGGACCAACTCCAACCTTTACTCCATCAACACCAGCATCAACCAATGCCTTTGCACCTGCACCTGTTGCTACATTTCCACCAATGATTTCTAAATTCGGATAATGTTGCTTTGCCAAACGAACCGCATCTAATACTCCTTTTGAATGCCCGTGAGCAGTATCAATACAAATTACATCAACTCCAACTTCCACCAAAGCAGCTATCCTTTCGAGCATATCATGTGTCACTCCAACTGCTGCACCTACAACTAATCGACCGTACTCGTCCTTACAAGCATTAGGATAGTCTTTGACTTTCATAATATCCTTGTAAGTAATCAGTCCGACCAATTCTTTTTTATCATTAACGATAGGTAACTTTTCAATTTTATACTTTTGAAGAATATCTCTAGCTGTTTCGAGTGTCGTTCCTACGGGGGCAACTACTAAATTTTTAGAGGTCATTAACTCTGTTACAGATTTAGATGCATCTTTTTCAAACCTCAAATCTCTATTAGTCAAGATACCAACCAAATGACGTTCGCCATTAATAATCGGAATTCCTCCAATCTTAAAACGCTTCATCAACTTTAATGCATCCGCAATAATCGAATCCATACCTAAGGTTACAGGATCAAGAATCATCCCGCTTTCAGAGCGTTTGACATTACGAACTTGATCCGCTTGCTGTTCAATAGTCATATTTTTATGGATAATACCAATACCACCTTGTCTAGCCATTGCTATTGCCAAACGGTCATCTGTAACGGTATCCATTGCTGCTGAAACGATAGGAATGTTAAGCGTGATATTGCGCGTGAGTTTGGAGCGCGTGCTTACTTCGCGTGGTAGAACTTCAGAATAGGCAGGTACTAAAAGAACATCATCAAATGTTAAGCCTTCACCTAAAAACTTGTTGCTTTGTGTATTTTTTCTTTCCATGTGCAAAGGTAAAAAAAATCTTTTCTAGTTTTAAAATCTTTTTTGATTTTTTAATTCAGATGTTTTTGCAACTCAAATTGAATAACCTAATCTATTAATTTTTTGAAAACATATTATTAAAATATAAAAACCTGCCTTCTTGTTAGAAAACAGGTTTTTATTAAAATAAAAGAACGCTATGTAAAATTTAATCTGCCTAACCATGCAGAACCATCATGATTTTTTCATACAATCCTTGTGGTTTAAATGGCTTTGCCATGTAATCATTCATGCCTACTGCCTTAGTTTTCTCGGCTTCTTGATGACTAGAGTTCGCTGAAAGTGCGATAATTGGAACTTCACTTGTTTCACGAATTTTGGTTGTTGCGTCAAAGCCATTCATTACAGGCATTTGTAAATCCATTAAAATCAGATCGTAGTTATGAGCGCGCATCTTCTCCACACCGATTAATCCATTTTCGGCAATATCAACTGATACAAAGTCTGACCAAGTTGTAAGTACTCGTTTGGTAGCCAATTGATTTAAAAAATGGTCTTCCACCAAGAGAATACGAAGCGGATTTGTTGGTTTACTTGCTGTTGCTCGTTTAACGATTTTGACTACTTTAAGTGGCAAATCGACAGAAAAAGTAGAACCTTTTCCTTCTTTGCTTACAATATGGAATTCTCCTTCCATGTTTTTAACCAACTTAGTTACAATGGCTAGACCCAGCTTTCGCTGAGATTCTCCTTCTTCATAATCCTGAAATAAAAGATTTTCAGATTCTAATAAATCATTTATTTTATTCTTAGGAATACCAATTCCATTATCCTTTACTGCAATTCTAATGTTTGCTGTTTCTTTATTTTCCTCTAATAAAGAAATTTTGACTATAACTTCATCGTTTTTCTCAGAGAATTTAATTCCATTGTCAAGTAAATTATAAATGACTTGGTTAATTTTATTTTCATCGCCAATAAAACGGTCTGCAACTCCTTCTTCTATAACGAATTTAACCTTAATATTTTTATTATCTGCCTTGATTTGTACAACCTGCTTGACACTTTCTATAATATCTTTTACCTTAAATTGACTTGCTTCTAGGTTTACTTTATTAGAAACCAAAACAGAGAAATTCATCAGATTATTAACAGAAATAGACAAATCATTAATCGCATCTTTTAGGTTATCTACATATTCAGTCTGCTGACGTGATAGACTTGTATTTTCAATCAAAAACGATAAATTCAGAACGGAAGACAATGGTGTTCGAATATGAAAACTCATATCTTCCAATATCTGTTCTTTAATTTGAAAAGCTTTATCAGAAATATTTTTTTCCTCTGTTAATTTTCGCGAAATAATATGTTCAGTAATATCCTGTAATGCTCCAACTAACAAAATGCGCTCTGCATCTTCGTCGTATTGTATCTTGATTTGATTAACTAAATATTTGACTTTTGTTCCTCCTAGAACGATACGATATTCAATTTTTTGTAATTGCCCATTCTTCGTTACCGCCGAAAAAGTATCTTCTACTAGTGTTTTATCCTCTGAATGAACATAACCCATATAATCGGAAAGCGTCAGTTGAAGACTATTGGGGTTGAACCCAAATATTCTAAAAACCTCTTCTGACCACTTCATTTCATTAGTCACAATATCCATTTCCCAATTACCAAAGTGTGCCATTTCTTGGGCTTCCATGAAACGCTTTTCACTTTGGGCAAGCTTCTTAGTAGATTGCTCTAGACTTTGTTGAGTTTTGAATCTTTGTAAAGAATAACGAATAACTCTAGCCAATAGATTACTTTCAAATTGCCCCTTGACCAAATAATCTTGCGCTCCAGCCTTAATTGCCTGATTACCAACTACCTCATCGTTCAATCCTGTAAGAATAATAATCGGAATGTGGGCAAAACGCTTTATGAAATTTGATAAAGTCTTGAAACCATGACTATCTGGCAAAGAAAGGTCTAAAAGAACTAAGTCGATATGCTTTTCATCCGCAATAGTCTGACCTTCAAAGAACGATTCGGCATGATGTAAATCATGTTTTAAACCAGCTTCTTTTAAATAGATTCTTACCAAGTGCGCATCACCAGGGGTATCTTCAATAATCAATATTTGAGTTTTATCTTTAGAACTCATACGTATTATGCCTATTTTTTTACTTTAGAAAAAGTAAACTAAGTTTATCTGTTAAAATTACTATCAATTTCGCAATCATCCCTAAAACCTCTTAATTGAGGGTTGAATGAATAATAACTATTCGCTTTCTTAAAACCTTCTTTAAGTAACGGAGAAAAAATAATTCGGTCATTTGGCGAGTTATTTTTGATTGAATACTAGCTAAAAAAACGTGATGTAGCGGGTCTGTCTGTTGACAAAGGCAGGCTATATACAGTTTTTTTTAAGGAAATAGTATTAAAAATAAGCAACCAATCGAAAATAAGTATAGATTAAAAATGGTATAACATCTTGATAATCAAAAGTTATTCACTCATTATATCATTCCTTAATTCTGTCATTGTACTTAGTCGCTCAAATGTATAAGTTATTTTTGGACGTTACTAACGTATTAGAACTTATCTAATCATTGTAGGTAATATAGCTGTCGATAGCCAAAATTCCTCGATTTTTTGAATAACATCAAAAAATTTCTCAAAATCAACAGGTTTGTTAATATAACAATTGGCGTGTAGCCTATAAGTCTTCAAAATATCTTGCTCTGCATTAGAAGTGGTCAAGACAACAACTGGAATAAACATCAATGCAGGATCTGCTTTGATATCTTCTAATACTTCTCTACCGTCCCGTTTTGGAAGATTCAAATCAAGTAATATTAAATCGGGCGTTGTAGCTTCTGTGTATTTTCCCGTTTTCCTAAGGTAATTAATGGCTTCTACACCGTCCATAACAACACTTAAATTAACAGCTAAATGTCCTTCTTTAAATGCCTCCTGCGTTAATCTTACATCTCCAGGGTTATCTTCGATTAACAAAATATTGACAGGTCTTGTCTTCTTTACCATAAGATTTTAGTTAAAATGTTCGTATTATATACGATATTCAGTGATTGTCGATACTTAGGGATTAGGCAAAAAATAATCTACCAGTCGAACTTATTGTTTTTCATTTATACGGCGTTAAAAATACTCACCTTAGTGATGTTAGGACTGCGTTTTTTGCCTTGTCTAAATAAAAAACAACGTCGTTCTTTGTGGTAGCTTATTTATTACCTAATCCCTTACTTTAGACAAAGAATCTAGTAAAACTACTACTTTATCTTTCTATTTTTTTAGTTTCGTTTTTTTAATCTAAATATTACTCAAAGTGTTTTTGAGTAATATTCAGGTTAATGTCTATTATTTTAAGAGAGGCAAATTTCATTTATAATATATGAAATTATATATAAAAATATGAAAAAAAATCATTTTTTTTTGAAAAATCTCCCTTAGATATATTCAACATTTTTATTATAAAAATGTTTCTTCCTCTAATAACTCAAAATCATAAGTAATTGATTGCTAATAATACGGTTTCATTTCTAAAAAAAAGCGCGAAAAGGAGTATAATCCTAGCTACACGGCTGATAAGAAACGCTGTATTAGAATAAAAGACCGTATTATTAGCAATCAATTACTTATGATTTGAACTACTAGTATTCTATTTTTTTAAAAAAAATATTGAAAATGTTATTGACTTTACCAGATATTCAAAAAAAATATAACCTTTACGCCAAGGAACATCCTTTCAATTTTGAGCCTAAAGAACTCTACGAACCGATTGAATACATTCTTAATGTGGGTGGTAAACGCCTTCGTCCTGCGTTAGTTTTAATGGCTGCCAATCTTTTTGAAAACGAAATAGATTCGGCTTTACCTGCTGCTTATGCCATAGAAGTTTTTCACAACTTTACTTTAGTTCATGATGACATTATGGACGAAGCACCTCTACGTCGCGGACAACCGACTATTCATACCAAATACGATACAAATGTCGCTATATTATCTGGTGATGTAATGCTTATCTATGCTTACAAATACTTGTTAGAAGCACCTTCAGCAACTTTAGCTCAGGTTATTAAATCTTTTAATCAATTTGCAATAGCCGTTTGTGAAGGACAACAAATGGATGTCAATTTTGAAAGTCGAAATGATGTAACTATCGAAGAATACATCAAAATGATTGAGTTAAAAACGGCTGCTTTGATTGCTGGTGCTTTAAGAATTGGTGCATATATGGTTACTGCCGATGAACAAGATGCTTTTCATTTGAGCGAATTTGGTCGTAATATTGGCATAGCTTTTCAGTTGCAGGATGATATTTTGGATACTTTTGGCGATCCTGAAAAGTTTGGAAAAAAAGTTGGTGGAGATATTGCCCAAAACAAAAAAACGTATTTGGTTCTCAAGTCATTACAACTTGCCGATGAAGCTACTGCCTCAGAACTTCATCAATGGCTTTCGACGAAACCCAAAGATGAATCTGCCAAAATAGAAGCTGTAAAAAATATTTTTACTCGATTGGATATAAAAAAACACGCAAGTACAATCAAAAATAAATACTTAGATGAAGCATATTATCATTTAGATGCAATTAAAGTTTCTGATGAAAGAAAGCAATACTTAAGACTTTTTGGAGAAACTTTAGTATATCGAAATATCTAAATAATGATTGTTTTATTAGTGTTAATATCAATAGCCATTATTAGTTTATATTAAACTAATAATGGCTATTTTAAAATAATATGTTTTTTTTCTGCTAAAACAGTAACGAAATCTAGATTTGTCACGTTAATATATTTTAAAACATATATATAGAATATAGTGCGCACTATATTCTTTTAGGGAGTAGGTAATAAATAGCCTACCACAAAGAAACATCATTGTTTTTTATTTAGATAAGGCAAAAAACGGAGTCCTAGCATCGCTAAGGCGAGTATTTTTAACGCAGTATAAATGAAAAACAATAAGTTCGAC
>CAKZLT010000526.1 GCA_937127195.1 uncultured Saprospiraceae bacterium | reverse complement strand
ATTTTTTGAATGCCGTTTGTACCATTGTCTTATCCTCTTGATAAGTCACGCCATACCAGTTATCATGAGATGTTAAAACAGATAAATTAACATTTCCTGCTTCAATTTCGCGATTAACTACCAATGGAATATAAAACTCAGCTTTTGGATTTTCTTTATTTTCAGCAGCAAATTCAATAAATTGTGCCTTAATTGTTTTGAAAATACTGTGGTGAAAACCCCAATAATTCATAGAAGCCAAAGCATCTTCACTCACCTCACCTCTAGAACCGTCATCAGCTACAAAATATACTTTATTATCAGCCTCACGACCGATTTTGTGGTGTTCTTCCACATTTGTCAAGTATTGATTTTCGTTAGTCTCACAGATTCCGCGGTTAACAGTTCCATGGTCAGAAAGTGTATTTTTTAGAACATAACCAACCATTGACCAATGTTCAGGAGAAGCATCATTTGTCAAGAAATTAGCTATTGTTTTGAATGCTTCTACACCATAATAATCATCCGCATTGATAACTGCAAAAGGCTCATTAATTACCTCTTCTGCTACCAAAACCGCGTGTGCAGTTCCCCAAGGTTTTTCGCGATGAGGCAAATCAGTTACGCCTTCAATAGCTGTATTTACATCCTGAAAAACGTATTTAACTTCTATTTTATCATCAAATTTTCCTGCAAACTTTTCTTTGAAAGCTGCTTCAATCGTATCTCTAATAACGAAAACTACTTTCCCAAATCCTGCTCTGATTGCATCATAAACAGAATATTCGATGATTGCTTCGCCAGCAGGACCCAATTCATCTACTTGTTTCAAACCTCCATAACGGCTTCCCATACCTGCCGCCAAAATCAATAAAGTTGGTTTCATGATTTGTTTTTTATTTGCTTTTTATGCTTTGTGAATTGTAAAAATGGCTTTATGCCGTTTTCCAACTCAACTGATTAATCAATGGATTTGCATACATTCCTAACAAGTACTGACGAGCGTCATTGTATTCATTAGGAGCAAAATGTTTTAATTTATTTTCAAATTGTATTTCTATTTCTTTTCGCTGTTCGATGGTATAATGCGCTGCGTAATCATTCGTTTTTGCGAGTATATCTGCTGCAATATAACTAATTGGATTGATTTGATAACTTGTTTGAATAGCTTCATCAATCACTTTGCCTAATATTTCTAAACGCTCCTTGTTATTCTTTGCCGTATCTAACTTATCCAATTCTACATCTAATGGAGCATGAAATTCAAAATGAACATTTCCCTTTTGCCCCTGAATCCCCATTAGGATTTGCTGCATATCTTCTTTAAAATGCTTTTTATAATTTGGGTTTTCTTTTTTCTTTAAAAAATCACCTGTTTTTGCCACATCACAAGGGTCATATTCATACGAAATAGCCACAGGAACAACCTTCAAAGATTTAAAATAAGCCTTTAAATCTCCTTTTTTAGCAGCCAAACTTAGCATTTTTAATAACCCCGTTTGAGTTGTATCATTTCCGTCCTTTGCTCGTCCTTCTCGCTGAGCAATCCAAGCGGATTCAGTTTTTGAAAGGATTAAATCGCGCGTATATTCAGATAATTTAACCGAATATCCATAGAGTTCGCGCGGCGCACCTGTCCTTTTTACAATAAAACTCTTATTCAACCTGAACACTAATTCTGCAATTCTGTCCAAAATCAAATTATCACCAATAGCCATTTGGCTGGTCTTTATTTGATTTTCAAAAAGCAACATATTCAAATAAGCTGTATCTAATGCAATATCTCGATGATTAGAAATAAAAAGGTATCTATCTTCCGAATTCAAATAATCTAAGCCATTTACGGTCAAGTTATTAATGCTCGTAGATTGAACCATTTTTAAAAATGGGTAAACAATTTTTTTTTGAAAATCATAAATCGAATGAACATCATTCACTACCGAATAATAGTATTCTACTAATTCTTTGGGCAAAACGGATTCAATTCCTGCCTTAAAAGCAGCAGTTGAAAAAAGCTCTTGTGTGGCAATTAGGGCTTCATCGTCTCTATAAGGTTCAAGTCTAAATTCTTTTTCTTGCATATTGATTCATTCTTAATGAATTGCAAAAGTAAAATTTTTAAGAGTGAGAAAAAATGACAATTAACGGAATCTATAATTAATTTCATTTTTCAATGGCAAAGAGACAAAACAAAATGTAAAAACAACCTATTTTAATCAAATTTCTCTGATTATAACGGATTGCAGTGATAACCTAATAACTCTAAAAGAGTTAAATGTGAGTAGCCATTCGCTACAATCAGAAATTTTTAAAGTTTTGCAGAATATAAGTTATGGCTCTATATGATTTAAGTAGGTTGATATTTTTAAAAAATAGGTTATATCAAACTTCAATCAAACCTTATAGGTTTTTAAAACCTATAAGGTTTAGAGAATCAAGAAAAAAGTACTAATGACCAACTCAAATCATATAGACCCTAAGTTATTATGGGGTTAATTCCGTTTTTCGCTTATGGTGAAAAATAACTTTTAGAATGAATGTCCCCATGGCTAAAGCCATTCACTTTTACCTCATTCAATAAATACTACAAATATTTTAATCTCTTTTATTGAATCGCTTTAGCCATGGAGACATTCATTCTAAAGGCAACTTTATTTTCAAAAGTGAAAAACTGAATTACCCCCCGTTATTATTTACTTTTCATTTTTAAATTGAAAAGATTAAATTTACGCTAATTAAAAGCTCATTTATGACTATAAAAGCTACCGTAGCGCGACGAGCCTCGTCGCCCGACTATTAAAAGCAGCTTTTGTTAGTATGGCGACGAAGCTCATCACACTACGAAACATTAAAAATTTTGAAACAGTGTAGTAAATCTATAAGATTTCAAAAACCTAATAAGCTTAATTATCAAGTATTTATACTTTTACAATAATTATTTACAAAATAAATATGTCCAAGTACTTATTACAACAACCAATTAATTTGCACAATAATATTAAAACCAAAAAATGGGAAAATCTTTACAAATACAATTATTTGAACACATTTTTAGACAATACCCACGACGTTCTGATGCAGTAAGTGAAATAGCCAGCATACTTAATTTATCAAAAGATAGTACTTACCGAAGAGTTAGAGGTGAAACCTTATTAACGTCCGAGGGTTTGATGAATTTGGCACTCAGATTTAAAATTTCGCTAGATAGTTTAATTTATCAAAATCATGATGTTGTTCTTTTTCAGTATCGCCCGATGACAAAACCGATTAAGAATTTTGATGAGTATTTAAAAGATATTTTCTATGATATGAAGCGTTTGCATCATACTCCAAAACATCGTTTATTTTATGCGTCTTCGGATATTCCTATTTTTCTTTTTTTGAGCATTCCTGAGTTGACCAGCATTAAAATGTATATATGGGGTCGAATGATTTGGAATTTTGATTATTTGAAAGAATATGCTTTTGATTTCGACGTTTTACCGCCAAGCACCCAAATACTAGCCAAAGAGGTTGCTAAGCATTATTATCAGATTCCAAGCACCGACATTTGGAGTATCAATATTTTGGACAATACCCTAAATCAGATTGATCACCTTATCAATATTGGTGGTTTCAAGGATTTGAATGATGCTATAATCATTTGTGAAAAACTTTTGGAATTAGTCAATACCATGAAGTATATGGCGGAAAAGGGTAAAAAAGGTAATAATAAAGCCAATATTGATGCCTCAGACATTGATTTTGAATTATATCATAACGAAATTGCACACACTAACAATACCGTTTTAGCGTCTTCGGAAGAAGGTAAAGTAATATTTACAAGCTATGACAATCCAAATTTTTTGAGAAGTACTGACCAAAAATTTGGAGAAAATACAGAAATATGGTTCAATAAAGTGATTGCTCAATCTAGTTCTATTTCGGTCAATACAGAACGAAAACGTCAATGGTTTTTTAATGTACTGGATAGTAAAGTAACAACTTTACAAAAAAGAATTAAACTTATGATTGAAGAACAACAAATACCTATTTTTCTTTAAAAATCTGCTGGCGACTCAAATCACAGGTGAAATTATTTGTGATTTGGGTCACTATTTGAATAAAATTTGACTGTACCACTTATCCAAATAAATGAAAAAATTATATCAATTTATTTACTTTTCGTTTCCATTTCAATTGGTTGTGATGCACTTCCAAAAAAACACGACATTGCTTGGCGTTTGGGTGTTTTTGGGGTTGTTGCTCAGTGGCGGTTTGGCTCGATCATTTGGGGTAATGTACCTGTTTCTTGACCCCGAATATTTGGGTCAAGTGAGTTTTTGGAGTTTTTTCTTTATAGGAATGGGCTTTGGTGGTTTTTTAATGATTTGGAATATCACTACCTATATTCTCAATAGTTTTCGTTTTCCGTTTTTAGCATCTTTGAATCGTCCTTTTTTAAAATACTGCATTAATAATTCCGTTTTACCATTCGTATTTCTTTTGTTCTATTTTGCTTTCTTTTTCAAATTTCAAATCAAAAATGAATACGCCACTAATCTTAATATATTTTCATATATCGGTGGCTTTTCTTTAGGTTTTTCGATGATGCTCGGATTAGTCATTGCTTATTTCATTTATACCAATAAAAGCATTTTCAAATTCATAAAAAAACGTCCCGCACCTGCTCCTAATCGCCCTTTACCCTCTCGAAAGAACTCCTATCGCTTGTCAGAAGTGACTTCTTGGCGCGTAGATTATTATTGGAATGAATGGTTTCAGTTTCGGCTCACAAGAGATGTTCGACACTATCAATCAGAAGTGTTGCTCAAAGTATTCAAACAACATCATTACAATGCTTTTTTCTTTCAATTTGTTAGTGTTTTGACCTTGTTTATCTTGGCTTTCATGATGGATAATATTTATTTTAGAATACCTGCTGGAGCTAGTATTCTGGCATTTTGTACGGTCGTGATTAGCTTAATTGCCGCATTCAAATACTGGTTTAGAAGTTGGCGAGTATTAGCTTTTTTGTTCTTTTTACTGAGTATTAATTTTATAACTAGTAAAATTTCTCTGTATGATAATCAAGCATACGGACTCAATTATAATGCTAAAAATGCCACTTATAATTATAACAATTTTGATAGTATTGCCTCGCCTAATCATTTTGAAATGGACACTAGTGCAACACTTCAAATACTAGAAAATTGGAAAGCTAAATTCAAAAAAGGAACTAAGCCAAAAATGTTTTTTTTGAGTGCCAGCGGTGGCGGATTACGGGCTACGGCTTGGACTACTCATGTTTTGCAGCATTTGGATAGTGTATCAAATGGGCAAGTTTTCAAACATACCGTTTTGATGACAGGCGCGTCGGGCGGAATGCTTGGTTCGGCATATATGCGTGATGTTTATTGGGCAAGTCAACAAGAAACATCAGTTGATTTGCAAGATAAACGGCATTTTGAAAATATGTCCAAAGATTTACAAAATTCAGTTGGATTTGCCATTGCTTCCAATGATATTTTTATTCCGTGGATTCCTTTTGAAGCAGAAGGTTATCGTTATTTGAAAGATAGAGCTTATATTTTTGAAAAACAGCTTAAAGAAAATGCTGATGGATTACTCAGCAAACGCTTAATTGATTACCAACAAGCAGAAGCAAAAGCAGAAATTCCAATGCTTTTTCTCACACCTGTAATTGTGAATGATGCTCGAAGGTTGGTCATTTCGCCGCAGCGAGTCAGTTATATGATGAAACCGATAAATGGTTTTCGAGATACTTCGCATATCGAAGCCGACGGAATAGATTTTGGTCGTTTTTTTGAAAAACAAAATGCTTATAATATGCGCTTGAGTTCGGCACTCCGAATGAGTGCAACTTATCCTTACATTTTGCCTAATGTCTCTTTGCCAACCGAACCAAAAGTAGAAGCAATGGACGCAGGCTGGCGCGATAATTATGGTTTTGACTCCGCTTTGCGTTTTGTTAATGTGTTTCGAGAATGGATAAAGGAAAATACTTCGGAGGTGATTATGATTGAAATCCGTGGTTTTAAAAAGAAAAACGACCTTGAACCTAATCAACAAGGTGTTATTGACCGCATATTTAACCCATTTAGTGCTGTTGGACAGATGGGAGAAGTTCAAGATTATCATCAAGATGATAACATTTCGCACCTTGAAGACTTTCTAGGTAAAGAACATTTGAAAGTTCTCCGAATTGAATATGCCCCTAGTCAATTGAGTGAACACGCTTCGATGAGTTGGCACTTAACTACTAGAGAACGGTTGGATATTCGAGCGGCTATCCGCCTAAAAAGCAACAAAAAAGCCTGTAAGACAGTAAAAGAATGCTTTATGAGTAACTAATCAATTACTTCGCCCTATGTTTTTGGGTTACTTCTACGAAAATGATGGTTATGCAAAAGTACTTTTTAATATAATTTAACTAAAAAAACTATGAAAAAATCACTATTTATTTTGGCTATTTTCTTCTTTTTTCAAAGTTGCAAAAAAGAAGAAAGTAACCTTCAACCACACTCCTACCCTGTTTTGAACGCTATTAACTTTATGGATTCATTGTATCAAGTACACGAAAAACATTTTCGTCCTATTCATAAAAACCGTTTTTTAGCACTTTGTAAAGCCCAAAATATCAACCCAAAAGATAGTAGTAATCAATCCAAAATCTTTCCGCTTTTATTCTACCATGAATTATTCACACTCAAAATGTCCAATAATTGCGCGCGTAGTCAGATATTTGATATTGCTTATTTTTGGCATTGGCAAACTCCTAATCCTCGACATTCTATTCAATCCGTCGCAACTAATAAGCAACTAAACGAATTGCCTCCGCTTCCCGAAAAATCACTATATCAAACCTATGGAGACATGGACAGAACGCCTTCCGTTTACTTAAAAGACTTATTTGAACAACCTAATGGCTATTACGCTGAGGGTTGCGATTCGTTTTCGACTTTTGGGTGGTGCAGCGAAACAGAAATGAGTTTTACGCTTTTGATGGAACAAATTGGCTATACTGGAAATGTTGAATTATCCGAAGGTGGCAACCATAGTTGGTCTAGTTTTCAGATGAATTTGGTGTTGAATGATGGTTCAACGAAACAGTTTGAAATTGAAGTTGATAATACTTATGATAGAATTAGGATAGATTTTTATAAAAAAAGACCTGACAGTAAAATCCTAAAAATGGAAAAATGGTATGATGAACAAAGTCGAGATGCCAACGAAATTGCTATTGTGAAGCATATAATCGTTCCGAAAAAGACGAGTATAAAAATTGAAGGTGATATTATTCGTTTTTTAAAAAAGTGATTTTATAAAAAAAGTGCTACAACAGGCAGCAGAGGCAGGTCTCGCCCCTCGATTTTGAATAGTAACGAAAATTGTAACAAAAAGTATTTTTTTTAGTAAAATAAAAAGAAAATAAAAAAGAGGCAAAGACAAGCTTAATCAAGAAAGATTGCATGAAGTAAGCTTCTAAAGTTAAAAAAGCTTCTAGTTATAGATAAACCGCAAAAAAAAAGACCTGAACAGGTATAATTAACGGGTTAAAAGCAAATAAAGAGCTTTTTTGCCTTTATCCGAAATGTTTCGTAGTTAATCGAAAAAAGGGGCATCTCTAAAAGATTAGATTTATACTTGTATCGAAAACTAGTGAAAGTGTATTGTTCATACACAGAGTTCAGGGAGCAACTGCGAATTGCTCCCTCTTTTTTTTTTTAAAAGTTACTCAATGAAATTCAACACTTTTTTCTAAAAAAAATTCATAATTTGGTTTTGAGATGTCCCCCTTCTTTCTTTTCATAATTTGGTTTTGAGGAATCTTTTTCCCTCATTCTATAAAGAGTCTATTTTATACCTTTTGTACTTTGTTTTTCATAAAAAAATAACATTCTTCTCTTTTTTTATAAAAATTCCTATCCTTCAACCATATTATTCTATCTTTTTCACTTTCTATTTTTTATAAAAAAGCAGAAAAAACATAAATGACTAATAGTATCCTATCTTTCATTTGTATATTACAACGAAAACTAGCATTTTCGCTAAGTTTCTATTAAAGTATTCAAAGCAACACAAAAGAATAAACACTTTTAGAATTATTTTAGCTCAATCACATAAAACATAATATTCGTCCTAAAAGTGAAAAAAGAAGAATAAAAAATGGATATATCAATCGTTGTACCTTTATATAATGAAGATGAATCGCTCCGAGATTTAGAAAAATGGATAAGAAAAGTGATGGAAACACATGACTTTTCTTACGAAATAGTCATGGTAGATGATGGAAGTACAGACGATTCTTGGAAGGTCGTTCAGGAATTATCTAAAATAAATCCTAGTATAAAAGGTATCAAATTCAGACGTAACTATGGCAAATCAGCCGCGCTACATGAAGGTTTTGCAATTGCCGAAGGCGATGTAGTTGTTACAATGGATGCCGATTTGCAAGATAGCCCTGAGGAAGTCCCCGAATTATACCGAATGATTATGGAAGAGGGTTATGACTTGGTGTCAGGCTGGAAGAAAAAACGCTTTGACCCATTGAGTAAAACGATTCCGACCAAATTATATAATGCTGTAACGCGTATGATGAGCGGCATTAAGCTCAATGACTTCAATTGTGGATTAAAGGCTTATAAGAATGAAGTCGTCAAAAGTATTGAAGTTTATGGCGAAATGCACCGATATATTCCCGTTTTGGCAAGTCATGCAGGTTTCAAAAATATCGGAGAAAAAGTGGTTCAGCATCAAGCACGTCAATTTGGGGTGACCAAATTTGGTGGCATGAAGCGTTTTATCAATGGTCCTTTGGATTTGCTTTCTATTATATTTGTAGGAAAATATGGAAAAAAACCAATGCACTTTTTTGGGAGAATTGGATTAATGGTTTTCTTAATTGGCTTTGCAATATTAGCCTATTTGGCTTTCCAAAAGTTAATAAATGACGGATATGGAATGACTGAAAGACCACTTTTCTTTTATGGAATAGTTGCCTTTATTGCTGGTATTCAGTTATTTTTAGCTGGCTTTTTGGCTGAATTAATATCCAGAAAAGCACCAGACCGAAATTTATACTTGATTGAAACTTATTTAAATAAGGATTAATTATTAAATTAAAATAAATGGGTAGCGGATTTATATGGTTTTGTTATGTTTTTCGGCTTACTCCTCCAGAACTCGGTTCTCTGGATGAGTACATGGACTTTCTGATTCCAAAAATCCGCTACTTTGGCGAAGACTTGGCAGAAGAAGAATTCTATGTCCGAAAGAGATGGTTAGAATTTAAGCCCAGTGACCCAAATGTCGTTTTACATATTTTTGAGCCATCAATGCAACCCAATGATATATTGGGCGGTAATCACATGAAAGTCACTAATGGCGATGTCGGCAGTGGTTCGTGGTCTTATTTGAAAGGCAACAAGTTCATATTAAAATCCCCCAATCAAGTTTTGTATGATTTAGGATTCTTGAATCCTTATATTTTTATACTCCGAAAACACGGAACAAATCAGATTAACAAACGCGCCAAATATATTATTTGGGTATCAGAAGGCGGCATTCGTTCAATTATGTCTCAAGCACTCGGTACTTCCGAAGTATCCGTAGAAACTATTGCCGAACTCTTGTATCATTACTACTATTTTAATAACTTTATCTCCGCTGGAAATGGAACCATTGGTTCTTTGATGGTTCTCGCAACAAATATTCCTTATAGATCTGGAGCTCGGTTTTTATCGGAAAGTAAATATATGCAATTACCTCTAAAGAGTGGAGCCCATATACCCTATAAAAATAATGGCTATGAAACTAGTTTCTATTATGGCGGAAAGCTAGGTTGGAGAGATATTGGAAAGTACTTTAGGTATCAATCTTACCATAATGTAATTGGTGAAAACGTTATAAAGGATGAACTAAAATTAAAACAAAAAGCAGGTAGTGAGTGGGGTGTTTATGATGAACATTTATTTAG
>CAKZLT010000525.1 GCA_937127195.1 uncultured Saprospiraceae bacterium | reverse complement strand
CTGCTCCCATGATACCCGAACCGATAATTGCTACTTTACTAATTCTTCTACTCATATTATTATATATATAATTATGTTGGTTGAAAGCCATGATGTAAAAATGAGATACAAAACCAAAAGATGATTTTTTATAAATCTTTGTAACATCTCATTTCTAAACAATAACTATAAAACTATATTAAACCAAATTATGTTCTAAAATTAAGGATAAAATAAAACCTTTTTGACAAATCTAATGAAAAAAACTATATTTTTTAAACTTTCGATAACAAATTCATTATTAGACAGTTACAGTAAACTATCTTATATTTTTTAGTTTTTTTTATAAAAAAAAGACCTAAAAGGCTGAAACCCAAAGTAGTTGAATACAAAATTTTATATAAATAGACAACATGACAATAAAAGAAAGAATTGAAGCATCCAAAACAAGTATTTTCAAAGCTGTATTTCCGAATACGACTAATCACTATGACACCATGTTTGGAGGAACGGCACTACATCTGATGGATGAAGTGGCTTTTATTACGGCAACTCGATTTAGCCGAAAGCGAATGGTAACGGTTAGTACTAGTCAAATCGACTTTAATCACCCTATTCCACATGGTACAATTGTAGAATTAATAGGTGAAATTGTCAAAATAGGTAATACCAGCCTTAGAGTGAGTGTTCATATTTTTATAGAAGAAATGTATTCCGAAAAGCGAATTATGGCGATTGAAGGAGAATTTGTGTTTGTGGCTTTGGATGAGGATAAGCAGCCTGTTTCTGTTTTGTAAAAAGGAACTTTTTTACAGTTTTTTGTTTTTTATAAAAATATCAACTACAAAAATGAAAATATGAATTTCTTTACTGAAACCGACCGCTTTATTTTAAGAAAAATAGAAAAAACAGATGTTGATGGATTATTTAAAATGGAATCTACTCCAGAAGTTCATCACTTCTTAGGAAAAATGCCATTACAAAAAAAAGAACAAGCAGCAAAAGTTATAGAAAATATCCGTAATCAGTATCAAGTAAATGGCATTGGTAGATGGGCTGTTATTGACAAAAAGACAGGTGATTTCGTTGGCTGGTCTGGTTTGAAATACGAGCAAGAAGTCCGAAAAGACAGACCTTATTACGACTTGGGCTATCGATTCAGAAAGGAATATTGGGGGCAAGGCATTGCCACAGAAACAGCTATTGCTTCTCTAAAATATGGTTTTGAAGTCTTAAAATTAGAAAAAATTTGTGCTGGCGCACATATAAATAATATCGCCTCTAACAGAGTTTTGCAAAAGGTCGGAATGAAATTCATTGAGACTTTTGATGCTTACGGCGACCCGCATCATTGGTATGAACTAGATTCTGGATTCTAGATTCTCGTTACTGGATTCTGCTACCGCTGTTTTTTGTAACAGCGGTAGCAGCAACTAGCAACCAGTATCAAGCATCCAGTTAAGCATTTGCTTTGATTGCTTTTACTGGTTTTGTGGTTCTTTTTTGGTTGGAATAGGTTCAATGGCTTTCCAAAAAATAGATTGTTTTTTCTTATAACTGACGTTACGCAAAAGCACTTCTACGTAAGATGAGTTACTAATATTGTTCTTTTGAAAGATAAAATACGTTTTGATATTTGATATTTTCATAGTTTTACCTCTCGATACTTTATAAAATTTCAAAAACAACTAATTATAATATCATGCGAACGCTAACGATTGTTACCTTTTTAATGACTTTTTTCTTCGTCGGATGCCAACAAGAAGAGGAAAATATTCTGATTGATTTGATGCAACAAAACTCTGATAAATTTGGAGGAATCATGAAGAATAAAGACAAATACGAAGTTCAAATCATTTATACTCAAATCAATCGAGATGAAATTAAAACGCCTCATTTTACATCTTATACCTATAATGTAGATTCCTCAAGGTATTTTTATCCTAGTGACTTTGTAGCCTTGCCAACAGCCGCAATGTCTCTCGAAAAACTCATCCTTCTTCATCAGCGGTCAAGTCATGGTACTCCTCCTGATTACAAGTATTACAACTTACAAACTGGTGTAGCACGTGAACCTCAAACAGCAGCAACAACAGATTCTACGGCAGAAAACAACTTACCGTCAGTAGCACAATACACCAAAAAGATGTTTTTAACTGGTGATAAAAATGCTTATAATCGATTATATGAGTTTTTGGGTCAGAATTATTTGAACACTCAGTTTTCCAATAAAAAACAAAATCAGTCTCGTGTTTTACACCGTTTGGATGCTGATGAGTTTGATTACGAAGCCAATAAATACAGTAATCCTTACCAACTTTTTGATGGTGATAAAATGGTTTTTGAGCAAAAAGAAGTTTATGGATTGGGTCCAAATCAAATCAATCTTGGAAGTACATTGAAAGGAAAAGCATTCGTTAAAGCAGATGGAACATTAGTTAATCAACCTTTTGACTTTAGTAAAAAGAATTTTATTTCAGCCAAAGACATGGAAAAGATGGTCAAAATTTCTGTCTTCCCTGAATACACAGAGTCTAATGATGGTTTTTATTTAACAGAAGAAGACTATTTCTTTTTACAAAAAAATATGTCGCTTTTACCTCGTGAAAGTACTTTTCCGACTTATGATGAAAAAGAATATCCTGATAGTTACAATAAATATTTGATGTTTGGTGGAAGTCAAGAACGTATTCCAGACCATATCCGAATTTTCAATAAAGTTGGAAAAGGTTACGGCTATTTGGTTGATTGTGCTTATATCGTTGACCTCAAAAACAAGGTTGAATTTATGCTCACAGCCGTTATTTATACGAACGAAAATGATACTTTCAATGATGGGAAATACGAATACGAGTCGATAGGACTTCCTTTTATGGCTAATTTGGGGCAAGTCATTTATGATTATGAATTGAAGCGAGAACGTGAATTTGAGCCAGAAGTGTATAAATTTGAAAAATTACATGAGTAACTTTTATAAAAAGAGCCTTTGGTGTTTCCAAAGGCTCTTTTTATAAAATAGCTATTTAGGGAGTAGGAAAATTTAGTTGCCATTATTAACTCGCTTATCTCTTTTAGACGTTGCTTTATCTTTTTCAATAAAACGAACTTTCAATGCCTTTGAAACTTGGTCATAGGCAGGCAATTTATATTTCAATTTTTCTTCAAATCCCATAAAAGCCAATCGACCACCTCTACTTGGCGCGTAAAGCGTTTTCATGGAAACATTTTCAATCATTCTAACACTCGAAATGTACGAGAATAAAAATTTCATTGTCTTTTCACGCTTTAAAAAATCCTCCAATCCTAATTCACTCAATTCTTTATATCCTTCTATAGTTCTATCTTTTTTATTTTTTTCGGTATAAAACGCATTCATAAACTCAATCTCATTAACCTCATATTTATTCATAATTTGCCAATACCTTGGATTCATGATATGTAATTCCGCTTTTTGACCAATAGAAATAGTCCTCATTTTACTGAATTTTTCTAACTCCTGCAACAAGCGATAATCATTCAAATCACCCTTTTTCATATCTGGCATATATACTACCGTTCTGCCTTCCATTCCTTTGAGTGCATCAGAAAAGAGTTTACTTATTTTGCTGTTACCTGCTACGTCAAACGTGCGTATTGAAAATTCTTCTTTTCCTTGCATCACAGCCGCTCTAAAATTATTCATCAAACATAATTTCTGATTTTTTAGATTTTTACGAAATGTGTTATCTAATAGATTTTGAGCAAAATCACGATATTCAATATTTTCAAAAGCTAAGTATTTTTCCAAATACTGATTTCTAATTTTTTCATTTTGAGTAATACTTAAGGCATAAGAAAGCGTACACTCTGGGTCTTTAAGTAACTCACTAATCTTATAAAAGAACTCAAATGCCTCTTCATAAGTAGAAAATTTAAGGTCTTGCCAATAGAATTTTGCCTCTAAATTTCTTAAGCTTCTGATATTCAAACGAAGTATTCCTATTGGGATTTCTTTAAATAAATGGTCGGTCACAGGAATTTTCTTACGTCTTACTCGGTCTGATTCTGCTTTTACTTCTTTGAAATAACGGTCGGTTATAAAGTTTTTCTTCCAAATAGTTGTATTCAAATAGCATCTTCTACGGATAGATTCCATCAAATAATAAACATAAGTTGGGTTATTTACATCAAAAATATGATACTTAAAAGCTAACTCTGTACAAGTAGTGTATTGAAATCCATTCAATAATAACTTTAATGTTTCAGCTTTTGCTTGTTTTGATAAGGTTTTGAATAAAGCTTCATCTTGAACAAACAATTTTCCTTTAGGTTGGTCAGCATTTTTTTTAATATAATCCGTCATTGCCTTCGAGCGGTCTTCCGAAAGCGGGTGTGTTGTAGCCTCTCGTTCCCATTTATTAGGTGTTTTATCAAGGTAATTTTGCTCTAATCGTTCCATGATTTTGAATCCTTCCACCAAACCGTCTAAACTATAACCAGAGTTAGATAACCAAACCATAGCTAATGAATCGGACTGTAATTCATTACTAATCGAAAATTTACTTTGGCTTTTATTTTCTATAAATATATTATTATCAAATTCTCCTTTTTGGGCTTTGATAAAGCTCTTCAAAGAATGTTGTTTGTAATAATGAGCCAATTCGTGCGCCATTACACCAGCGATAGTTGCCTCATTTTCGACCTCACTGAGTAAACCTACATGAAAAAAAGTCTTTCCAGAAGGTGTCATAAATGCATTATAATTACCATTTCGAATGAGATAAGCATGAATAGAAGTATCCTTTTTGAGTTCTTCGGGCATTATATTTTGCATAATCTGATTCAAATAATCTTCATAAGCTTTCCAATCACTATACAATTCGCCACTAGCAACCAAGTTCGTTACCTGTAAACCAGTCGCATCCGCAAAGCGATAACAATCTCTTTCGTACACACTTTTTTTAAGTTCTTCGGGGATACCATTATATATATGGTCTCTCACATCAAAAGAATTGAGTCGAAATGAAGCTGGTAATTTATTGTTGTAAGTTCGTCCTAAATAAGTTCCGCCCGTTTGAGCAAAGGACATAAAAGATAATAGTATGGCTAGGCATACCAAACAGTATTGTTTAATTAAATACATGATTATGAGTTGTTTGTTAGGAAATAAATTATTACTGGTGTACAAGTTACAAAAAATCAAATAATTAAGAGCTATTTGATTTCTACTTTTATAAAAAAAAGCTATTTAAAATAGAAAAGCCTCTCTCAAATGGTTGAGACAGGCTTTTTTATTTAAAAAATAATATCAGTTTTTCACTAAAAAACTACAACACAGATTTATTTGTGTCATCAGGCATATTACTAATATCTTCATCTACTTGTGATACGGGAGCACCTTTCCTGCGAAGTGGATTTGCGTGCATTTCTGCGTAATTTCTTCTATTTTTCACAACATCAATCGCCTGAAATAAGGCTTTACGGAAAGAAGAAGGGTCAGCCGTGTTTTGTCCAGCAATATCAAATGCCGTCCCGTGGTCGGGCGAAGTTCGAACGATAGGCAAACCTGCCGTATAATTCACTCCGCTACCAAATGACAACGCCTTGAATGCCACCAAACCTTGGTCGTGATACATTGCCAAAATTCCGTCAAACGCTTTATATTGACCAGAACCAAAGAAACCATCTGCCGAATATGGCCCAATTGCCACAATACCTTTGTCTTTTGCTTGTTCGACTGCTGGAATAATTTGTTTTAACTCTTCATCTCCAATCAAACCATCATCGCCAGCATGTGGATTCAAGCCTAATACAGCAATTTTAGGCTTATTAATACCAAAATCTACGCGCAAAGTTTTCTCCATGATTTCAATTTTTTTCAAAACCAATCGAGTATTAACCTTTTGTGCAACTCTCCTAATCGGAATATGATTTGTGACCAATCCTACACGTAAGTCATCATTTACCAAAAGCATCAAACTTTCTTTTACATCAAAAGCTTTTGTGATATATTCCGTATGCCCAACATCCTCAAAACCAGCTAATTGCATTGCTTTCTTATGAATTGGAGCAGTAACTAATCCGTCAATATGACCAGCTTTGAGGTCTTGAACCGCACGCTCTAACGAAATAAGCGCGTACTGACCGCCTACTTCCGAAATAGTTCCGATTTTGATGTTAACGTTTTCTTGCCAACAATTAATTACATTAACAACCTTTGGCTTAATCTGACTAATATTTTTCGTTCCATTGAAACTAAAACCTTCAACTTGCGCTATATTTTTATGATAAGAAACGACCTTAGAAGAACTATAAATAATTGGAGTACAATACTCTAAAATACGGTCATCAGATAAGGTTTTTAAAATCACCTCTAATCCAACACCGTTAATATCTCCAGTAGAAATTCCTATTTTTATCTTACTCTGTTCCATTATTTTTCTTTAGATAACTCTATGCCTTCAATATAATACCATTTCTATTCAAAGGCGTAACATTCTACCAATTTTATTCGGTAGATATTTTTGTATTCCTGCAAATATACAGAAAGCTTTTTAGTTTTTGAATGGATAGTATAGGAATCAAAAAGACGGTTCAATTGAACCGTCTTTTTGATTAAAAATGTATTCGTTTAATTCTGTTTTATCTCAATTTATTTTTTTGAATAGCTTGAACCGCCTTTAATGCTTCTGTAAAATCAGCATTGCAGTTATCTTGATAGCATTTTACAGCTCTCAATTTATTGCCATCATTCAAAAAGTCTTTGATGCGAGCGCAAAGTGTAGGAAAATCATAATTAGAGTCACTAGCGTGTCTTCCAGCTTGTGTCAAATAAGAAATATCTTTTCTAATATCAAATACAGCTTTCTCTGCTTCAGAGAATCCTACCTGAAACACTTCTCGATAACGCTTAATGGCTATCAAGTACTGACCTTCTTTGATTAGATGTAATATATCTTGATTCATCTTCTAATTTAGATAAAAGTGCTATTTGTTTATAAAATTTAACTTCTACTTATATAGTTGCATTTTTTTGCAAAAAGGCTGCATCACTTTTTTATATAATAATTTTTTTTTTTTGTTGTGCAATGACTATTAGCACCTAATAGCTTGATAATTAATCTAATATGATATAAACTTATTATATGATTTTTTTATAAAAAAACTTCAAATGACAAAACAATGACATTTTAACGTACAACTCTACGGTTTTCAGGAATTAAGAGGTCATACTTTTATTCAAAATATGAAACTAAATTCACCTTTTCTTTTTTCTCTTTTAAGGTACGATTTGCTAGTATATTAGTTGCAACAAATCCAAAAACAACTACACTTACCGAACTTAAAGGCATCAAAATTGCCGCAATCACAGGAGATAATAAACCTTGAACGGCAAAAAATAGACCAATCGTATTATAAATCAAAGAAATGACTAAAGCATAACGAACCATTTTGAGGCTTTGCAAAGCAAATTCTGTCATATTAGTTAACTTAGGAAACTGTTCCGCTTCCAAAATCCCATCACAGGCAGGACTAAAATGCTGTGTATTCTCCGAAACCGCAATGCCAACATCGCTTTGCTTCAATGCGCCAGCATCATTCAACCCGTCACCGAGCATCATCACGCCTTCATGAGTGTATTGTTCTTGTATTTTTTTAATAAAAATCAACTTATCCTCTGGTTTCTGATTGAACTCTAAAACACTTCCAATCGGTAAAATATTTTCAAAAAAAGCAGCTTCTCGCTCATTATCTCCCGAAAGTAAATACAACCGATAACGCGATTTAAAAGCCTGAATCAACTGTGTCAACCCTTTACGCGGACGATTTCTGACCGTAAAATAACCCGCTATTTCGTTATCAATTTCGATGTAAGTTCCTTTTGAGGCTAATTTTTTGGATGTAAAAAGCGCGTTAGAACCAATAGATATTTGGTGTCCATCTACCTCACCTGTGATGCCCTGACCAATAATTTCTTTTATGGATTGAGTAGAAAAATTCATTTTTATTCTTGAAAAATAGCCTTGTATTTTTTGACTAACAGGATGACTTGATTGATGTGCCAAAGTCGTTACCCAATCTTTTTCGAGGTCTGTTAACTCACGCCCAAAGTAATTCACCTGACTATTATTGACATTCGTAATTGTTCCTGTTTTATCAAAAACAACGTGCTTTATCGTAGCCAAGCGTTCAATAACAGAAGTATTTTTAAGATAAAAACCATTCTTCGCCAAAATTCTCAACGAATTTCCCAATGTAAACGGGACGCTCAACGCGATTGCGCAAGGGCAAGCAATTATCAAAACTGCCGTGAATACATTGACTGCAATTGATGTGTCAATTGTCAACCAATATGCCCCTGAGATAAAAGCAATAGCCAAAATCGTTGCTGTAAAATACTTAGAAATTCGATTAATCAAATCCGTATATTGCTTTTCTCCACCTTTCTGAAATACTTCACTATTCCATAATTGCGTCAAATAACTCTGAGCAACAGCTTTCGTCAATTGCACCTCAATTGCTTCGCCTTCTTGTCTTCCGCCAGCATAGAGTTGTTCGCCCATTTTGCGCGAAACAGGATTTGACTCGCCCGTTACAAAGCTATAATCTATATAAGCGCGACCTTTCAACAAAATCGCATCAGCAGGAATCAATTCCTTATTTTTAACCAAAATAATATCCTTCGCCTCTAGTTCTGTCAAAGCCACATTTTCCGTTTCTCCATTTCGTTTTCGGTTTGCCGAAATAGGAAAATAAGATTGATAATCTTTATCAAAAGCGATTTGATGATACGTTCTTTGTTGAAACCATTTTCCTATTAATAAAAAGAACACCAACCCAGCCAACGAGTCCAAATATCCTGCGCCTGTTGAGGTCAGAATTTCAAAAACACTACGCCCAAAAAGCGTCAAAACGCCAATCGAAATCGGCACATCTATATTCAAATGTCTTTGACGCAAGCCAGCCCAAGCTGATTGAAAATAATGCTGTGCCGAATAAAAAACGACTGGCAGAGAGAAAATCAAGTTGATATAACCAAAAAAGCGGTAAAAATTTTGTT
>CAKZLT010000524.1 GCA_937127195.1 uncultured Saprospiraceae bacterium | reverse complement strand
TATTCCAAATTCTTTTATCAAATATTATCCTTATATTTATTTTTAGAAAAGTAAAACACCATACAAACGAAGTTTTATTTAAAAAAAACGAATGTAACATTAGTTAGCAAGCCATATATTATAATTTTACAAAACTTAATTTATAATATATGGAATCCCCTCTTTCTTAATTTTCTGTCTTTAATCTAAAAGAACCTAAAACCAATCACAGTGAATAAAAAAACGGCGATAACGCTATCTCTTTTTATCAATTATTTTGTATTTGCGATACTGCTCAACAGTGTCGGAATTGTTATCCTAAAATCTCAACAAGTTTATGGTGTTGACGAATTGCAAGCCAGTACATTAGAAGCTTTCAAAGATTTACCAATTGCAATTGTTTCTTTTTTTATTGCTTCCTTTCTACCTAGAATTGGATATAAACGCTCTATGTTGATTGGTCTAGCAATCGTCACGATAGCATGTGTTATGATGTATTTTGGAAATTCTTTTTCGACCGCGCAAGCACTTTTTGCAGCAGTTGGAGTTGCATTTGCATTGATAAAAGTCTCCGTTTACTCTATGATTGGTCTGGTTACAGACAATGTAAAAGAGCATAATAGCCTAATGAGTCGAATTGAAGGCGTTTTTATGTTTGGAATAGCATTAGCCTATTTTCTTTTTCCTGCTTTTAATCTAGAGAGTGACCCTGACAGTTGGCTGAATGTCTATTGGTTATTAGCTGGCTTATCTTTAGTTTCTTTTATATTCTTATTTTCGGTCAAGTTTGAAGAAGGCGGAACTATTCCTGGGCAAAATTTAAGAGAAGATATATCAAAAATGATGAATCTTTTAGGTAAAATTCTAGTGTTAGTTTTCGTTTTGAGTGCCTTCTTATTTGTTATGGTTGAGCAAGGAATTATGACTTGGTTGCCTACATTTAATAAAGAAGTGATGAATTTTCCCGAAAATATTAGTATAATGATGGCTAGTATTCTAGCGATTTCGTTGGGAGTTGGTCGTATCGCTGCGGGCATTTTATCACAAAAATATTCATGGTTTTTAGTTTTAACTTTTTGCTTAATCTGTGCTATGGCAATTGTTATTTTTATTTTGCCTCAAGCCGTTTCAGCAAGAGTAGAAGGAATCGGTAGCTTTTCGGATATTCCATTGATTGGCTTTGCCTTTCCATTGGTTGGCTTATTTATTGCGCCAATTTATCCCTTGCTCAATTCTGCTGTTTTGAGTGCTTTGCCCAAGTCACTACATAGCCCGATGACAGGTTGGATAGTTATTTTTTCGGCATTAGGTGGCACTTTAGGCTCCCGAATTATTGGTTATTTATTTAAAAATGTCGGAGCAGAATCCGCTTTTTATTATACCTTAATTCCGATGAGTGTTTTATTTTTGTGTTTATTTATTTTAAAAAAACTAACAGACCAAGAACTTAGTAGTCAGTCAAGTTAATAATCAACTAAAAGGTGAAGACCATTTAGTAATGGAAAAAAAAATTTAATTTTGAATTAATATTAGATATAAAAAAGCAAAGAAAATGAAAAAATACAAATCACCAGATGTAATATATAGACAATTATTTGAGGCCTTACACCATAGCGGGCATTGGTCAGATGTGAAAGCGATCAGCGACGCTATACCTAAAATACAACCTAAGGAAATTAAAAAAGCTTACAATAAAGCCCGAAAAGGTAAAGGCTTTGACTTAATTACTTTTGCTTATGAGCATTTTGACTTTCCAGAAACAACGGACTCTGGTTTTGAAAGCGACACGACTCATTCGCCACAAGAACACATTGAGGAACTATGGAAAGTGTTAGAACGTCAGGCGGACAAACCTGTTGAAGGCAGTTTAATTCCTTTACCACATCCTTACATTGTACCTGGTGGTCGCTTCAATGAAGTCTATTATTGGGATAGTTACTTCACAATGCTTGGATTGCAAGCTAGCGGAAGAGTTGACATGATTGAGTCTATGATTAAGAATTTTTCTCATTTGATAAACGAAGTTGGATTCATTCCGAATGCTAATCGAACGTATTTTCTGAGTCGTTCTCAACCTCCTTTTTTCTCAATGATGGTTTCTTTATTAGCAGAAGAAAAAGGCGATGAAACTTTTTTTCAGCATTTGCCTTTTTTAGAAAAAGAATACCGCTTTTGGATGAAAAAAAGCGATGCTGCCATAAGAAATCAAGAGGCAACACGAAAAGTCATTCCGCTAGAGGAAGGCGAATTACTAAACAGATATTGGGATAATTCGGATACTCCGCGCCCCGAAATGTGGATTGTAGATGTAAAGACCGCAGCGGCAACTGACCGAGATTCTGCTGAACTGTTTAAGGATTTGAGAAGTGCTTGTGAGTCAGGCTGGGATTTTAGTAGTCGTTGGTTACGCGATGCTAATGATTTGTCAACTATTCATACTAGCGAAATCGCAGCAGTTGATTTGAATTGTTTATTGTTACATCTTGAGAAAGCACTATTAAAAGCTTATTCTTATTTGGATGATGCTGATTATATGAGTGATTTTTATTCTACACAGATAGAAAAGCGTCAAAACTTAATACTAAAATACTTTTGGAGCGAATCATCTGGCTTTTTTATGGATTATGATTTCGTCAAAAAAGAGCATAAAAACATATTCTCCTTAGCGGGTATGTTTCCGTTGTTTTTTGAAATTGCGACTCCAGAACAAGCCAAAAAATGCGCTGAACGTATCGAAAAGGAGTTTTTGAAAGCTGGTGGTGTCATTTCTACAACCTTAACCACCGAGCAGCAGTGGGATGCTCCAAATGGCTGGGCATCGCTTCAATGGATTACTATTAAAGGATTACGAAACTATGGTTTTGATGATTTGGCAAATACAATCAAAAATCGCTGGGTTGAACTGAATACCAAGGTTTACAAGAATACAGGCAAAATGCTAGAAAAGTATAATGTCATGGATGTAGATTTGGAAACAGGTGGCGGAGAATATCCTGTCCAGGATGGCTTTGGTTGGACAAATGGCGTATTATTAAAATTAATGAGTGAGTAACTTTGAATAAGGAATGATAAATACAATATGTTTCTTTCGTTAGCTACAACTCAAATGTATTTATCATTCCATATTTATTTTCAATCTTTTTTATGCAAAAAAACGAACCCTTGTTACCTGATTTTTTGGATTTTGAAGTCTATCCTTTTCAAGAAAAAGAATGGATAAATTGGTGTGTAGGTACAAATGAAAAACAGACCATCATCTTTATTCAATCGACAGATGATACCGACGAATTAATGGCATTTTTAACTAAAATCATCGCTGCTGTCAAGTATGACTTAAAGCGCGACACCTTGCTTTGTGTGCTTCCTATTGACGAAAAGTTGAGTATGCAAACGATTTTGAAAAAACATCCTGCTCAAAAAATATTGATTTTTGGAATAGAACCAAAAACAATCGCTTTACACTTACAACTACCTGCTTATCAAGTTATTGAATGGAATAATTTACAATTATTGCAAGCAGATAGTTTAAGTAAAATCAATGGTCAGAATAAATTAAAAGGCGCATTGTGGAACGCCCTTCAACAAATGTTTCTGTAAAAAACATTAATTATTTTATAAAAATCGCATCACTTTCTGTCGAATAAACCGCTCCATCGTTTAATTCTATATTAACTTTGACTTGAAAAGTAGAGTCTAATGTCGGGCGTTCCGTCAATGATAATTGAAACATTAATTGTTCTTCATCTCCTCCTATGCCAAAAGGTTTATGCAAGTTAGTCCGTTTTTGTAGTAAAAAACTATCTAAAGGTACATTGTAACTTGTGATAAAATATTCATTAATCGTGTCATTTGCCAAATGCACACTATCAAAATCATTCATCGTAATAATATCAAACGACTTGACCTCTTGTAAACTTCCATTATGTCCATCAGTATAAAAATAACAAGGACAACTTGTACCATAAGCTGTATTCATTAATGAAAAATGAAACGGTATATGAGCTTCATTTTCACCAAAAACAAACTCCGTCTTAAAACCAAACATCAACCCTTTATAGTCTTCAAACTTAACGGTATCGTTGCCTTCTAAATACAAATATTCATTGTTTTTAATTTGAATATGCTTTAAATCATTAAGTCCTAATATATTATAATAGTCGCCGACAAGCTCAGGGCAATCACAAAAACAACCAAAACCAACAACTAATATTAAGGTCAAAAAGAATGCTTTTAAAGTTTTCATTATCTATGTTTTTTATGAAAATTATCGAATAATGATAGCATCACTTTCCATTGAATAAACTGCGCCATCATCCAATTCTACGGTCATTTTCACTTGAAAGGTAGAATCAAGTGCTGGTTGTTCTGTCAAAAAAAGCGGCAATCGATAGGTTTCTGGCTTCCCGACATTTACAATAAAACTATCTAAAGGCATATCATAATCCGTTGTAAAATACTCATTAATCGTATCATTTGCTAGATGCAAGCTATCAAAATCGTTGAGTGTTATGATATGAATTGCATCAATACTTTGCAAGCTGCCATCGTATCCATTATAATTACAACTACATCCATAAGCCGTATTTATCAAAGAGAAATTACTAAAAGGTGAAAACATATTGTCACTCTGCCCAAAAGTAAACTCATGAAGAAACAATAAATTTAAGCCGCGATAATCTTCAAAATCCACGGTCATTCCGCTAGAAATAACGTCATTTGAACTTAAATGCTTAAAACTATCCACTCCAAGTAAGTTGTAGTATGAACCATCTACATCAGGGCAACTACACCAGTTGCACTCCGAAAAACCAAAGCCTACGGAGAGTAATAAGGTCAGAAGCAGTATTTTTGATTTTTTCATAAAGTCTATTTATTGAAAATTTTGTTTTTATAAAAAACAACGAAAAAAATGGATACTCCGCTGCTCTTTTTCGTAGTTTTCTGTTGTAAAATTGATGTTTTGTTTCTTTGACAATTTTTGCCCAGACCATTTGTAAAAATAATTTTAAACATACGAATTTTAAGCCAATAAGGCTATTTAAAACCTTATTGGCGCATTCGTGGCAAAAATCATCAAAGAATCTATGTCTTTTAATCCCCAAAAAAAATTATGAAATAGTTATTTACTCTTTTTTATAAATTAAGAGCAAAAATTCTAACAACTTCGTATTTTTAATACTGAACTAGGTTATTGATAATCAGCAAAATAGCGTTATCTTAATTAGATTATTTTTATTTTTTGTAAAAAACTCTAGAATAGTTTTTGAAAATAAAATGTATAATACTATCTTTGCAATCGCTTAGAAAAATAGTCTTAGTAACTAAATGATAGCAATGGCTCCGTAGTTCAATTGGATAGAATCCCTGATTACGGCTCAGGAGGTTTCAGGTTCGAATCCTGACGGAGTCACTTCTTTTTTAAAGATATGCTTCTTTCAAGAAGTAAAATATACAATTATTATGTCTAGAGTTTGTCAACTAACAGGTAAGCGTCCTATTTCTGGTAATAATGTTTCGCACTCAAACCGCAAAACGAAGCGTCGCTTTTTACCTAATTTACACAAAAAGCGCATATTTATTCCAGAATTGGATAAGTGGGTGACATTGAAAATATCTTCTGCGGCTCTTCGCAATATCAATAAATTAGGCATTTATGACTATTTATTGTCTTTAGAGGCTAAAGGAATAGATACTGGTGTAGATTTATCAAAATAATTTTAGGTTTTCCGAAAGGAGAAAAAATATAGTTCGTCATGGCTAAGAAAAGTAAAGGAAATAGAACTCAAGTTATACTTGAGTGTACTGAGCATAAAGCAAGTGGGTTGCCAGGTACGTCAAGATACGTTACAGAGAAAAACAGAAGAAATACTCCTGCTCGTATGGAATTGAAGAAATTCAATCCTATTATGAAAAAATATACTCTTCATAAAGAAATTAAATAATATTTTTTGTAATTTCATTATTATAAAAAATTAAATAATAATATCATGGCTAAGAAGGTCTCTAAGAACTCGAAAATTGCTACTCGTGGTCAATCTAATGCAAAAGATTATGTGAAAGTAGTAAAGCCTGTTAAAGATCCTATCACTGGTAAGTACACTTACAAAGTGCAAATGATTCATAAAGATTCTACAAAAGATTTCTTTAGTAAGAAATAAACCTTTTGATATTTTTTATGTTTTTATAAAGGCTTCTCTTTTAAATAAGGGGAAGCCTTTATTAGGTTAACTGACATCAATTATAAAATTGACT